>JAITRG010000088.1 GCA_031288515.1 Tannerellaceae bacterium | reverse complement strand
ATGAAAACAGAATTGACACAGGAAGAATTAACGGAGTTGAAACAGGTTCAACGTAACGTGACTGGAACGGATTATATAAAAGTAACAGGTATTCCGGCGCTTCACAGAGGGTTTTCAGTTCAAACAGTATCTGAATCGTTGGGCATAGACGTATCCACGGTTTACCGTTATGCGGCTCTGTATTCCGGCGGCGCCCTGACAGCAAACAGGTATAAAGGTTACTGGGGGATGCAGTCAAGTCATGAAACAGGCCTTTTACGGGCAGAACTTAAACGCAGTATTTAAAGGTTTTGTGCATTGCCATTATCAAAGAATTGAAATTTCAGCGATAGCAAATCATTCAAATCCGCGGCGTATTTAGTTCTACTTTATCAGATTAAAAAACGTGCGAAAAAAGAAGATAAACCTGATATCCGCCGCCCGGGAGTTACTTTCTCAACAGGAAAATTCCCCTGCTAAACGATACTTTTTCACCTTTCCTTTCAGCTTCCAGTTTTGTTACAAAGGATTGATTTACAGAATGAAATCCTGAAAGAAGACGATAGAAGACCTTTCAGTTTCCTTTCAGCCTTTAGAAACCGGAGGAGAGGGATTGATGCCATAAAAAAATCATTATACAGTCTTCAGTAAACCAATATAATGCTGTCGGTAAACCATTATATACTCTTTACCAAACCATTGTAATAGTCTACTGAAGGCGTTATAGCGCTTTTTTTACCACTTCTTGATGCTTCATCAGAGTCTTCTCAATGGTTTGCCAAAGGCAACATAATGGTTTGGAAAAGAGGACGTAATTATTTTTTTCCTTTTTTACCGGCCCTGCAATTTTTTTTCTGAAAGGAGGCTGAACGGTTTTCTTTCAGCCATAGCTGTTCATACGCAAGCGCTTATAAACCGGCTGAAAACTGAAAGATATCGCCAAACAAGCCTGTATAATGGGTTAATGACATGGGCCTGAAGAGGCGGTAATACATGGTTTCACCTGCCGGATCGGCACAATGTCGTCTCCTTCTTTTTTCAGTTCTGCCGTATAGCGCGTTTCGTCATCGCAGGAAATAGTTATACTCAAACAAAATGGGTTTGCAACAGGCAGCAGAATCGTGTCGAAGGCTTGCAACCTGTATTTTTCGCAAACCATTTCCTTTTGAGTATATCAAAGCCGAATTCAAAGGAGGCGGAAATAATGGCGTCTACTTGACCTGTTTGAATGCTATGCCTAAGGAGTTAATGATGTCTCCCGCTATCATGCTTTCTTCGGAATGGGTGGCGGCGGCGTGGTCTCCGGCTGCTCCGTGCAGGAATACGCTTACGACGGAGGCTGCTTCCGGTTCGTATCCCTGTGCCAGCAGGCCGAGTATAATGCCGGTTAAAACGTCTCCGCTTCCGGCCGTAGCCATTCCGGGGTTGCCGGTACTGTTGAAATAGATGTTGCCTCCCGGCGTACAGATAGCGGTGTAGGCTCCTTTTAAAATAAAAATCAACTTTTGTTCCCGGGCCAGGCTTTGCGCTTTCATTAGTCTTTCATACCCGCTGTCGCTTTCTCCTGCCAGGCGGTCGAATTCTTTCGGATGCGGGGTAAGTATACTTCTTTTGGGTATGAGTTCCATCAGGTTTTTGTCCGACGCGATGATATTCAGGGCGTCGGCGTCGATTACCAGATGGGTACGCGCTTTGCGTAACAAATCTCCTAATCCTGCCGCTGTTTGAGGCTGTTGCCCTAATCCGGGGCCAATCCCTATGGCTGAATAGGGCGAGACGTCGGGGAGGGTAGTATAATACCCGGGATGCGGGTCTAAGCTAAGCATGGTCTCCGGGGAGGCCGTTTGCAGGATTAGCTCCCCGCATGGCGGTATGTGGGTGGTTAATAAGCCTGCGCCGCTGCGCAAGCAAGCTCTTGAGGCCAGCAGCGCCGCTCCCATTTTACCACGGCTGCCGGCTATCAGCAGCGCATGCCCATAGAGGCCTTTATGTCCGAACTTCCTGCGCGGAAGTATTGTCTTGCAGATATCGTCTTCGGATATGAGGTTGTAGGGCGTTTTTGTTTTGGTTATTATATCGGGATGAATACCTATATCCAGTACTTTCCATTTGCCTGTAAATTCTTCATTTTCGGGTAACAGAAAGGCTAATTTGGGAAAACTGAACGTCAGGGTGAGGCTTGCCCGGATGATTGCTTCCGTATTATTCTTGCGATTATCTTCGCCAAACAGGCCGGAGGGAATATCGATAGATACCACACAGGCGTCTGACTCATTAATATGGCTGATCAGCTTTGCAAAGCCTCCTTCGATTGGTTTGTTGAGGCCCGAACCGAATAGCCCGTCAATGACAATATCGTTTCCGGTCAATTCCGGCAAGGTAAAATTAGAGATTACCTCATTAAACCCTGTTGCGCCTGCCTCTATCAGCCGGCGTTTATTTTCCAGACAGTCGGGTGAAAGATGTTGCTTCGTATTAAACAAATAGGTGATTACCTTATAAGATTCATCTTTTAAGAGGCGGGCAACGGCCAGGGCGTCGGCCCCATTATTCCCGAATCCTGCAAATACAACAATGCGGCATTGCTTTGAGAAACGGCGGGTAAACTCCTGTACAAACAAGGTAGAAGCCCTTTCTACCAGATCGATGGAGGCGATCGGTTTATTTTCTATGGTATACCGGTCGAGGTCTTTTACCTTTTCAGCAGTAAATATTTTTATCATAACGACGACTTTTAGCGAATATAAATGTATAATAGCGAATACAAATGTATAATAAAGTTCTTCATCGGAAAGGCGAAGCGGCGCAGTTTTTCTGCGAATTGTGAGAAATGCGCAAAATCTATTGTCCGAATCCGAACACCTTTGTCCGAATCCGAACAAAAGCGCTTTCGTTTAAACGGTTAATATATTCAAAAGGAAATGGTTTGCGAAAAGCACAGGTTGCAAGCCTTCGACATGATTCTGTTGCCTGTCGCACCCAATTTTGTTTGAGTATAATTAAAAGAAAGATACCTTTGGCATATTTGTTGTTTACGCAGTAATTCATAAACAGTCAACCATGTTAAAGATTTATTTCAAACAGGCCATCGAAATGCTGAAGCAGGATACGTTTACCGGCATTATCGCGATAGTGGGGACGGCATTGGCCATTATGATGATCATGTCGATTATTGTAGTAGACGAGGTGCGGAACATAAGCGTTGCGCCGGAAAGCAACCGGAGCCATACATACTATATCAGATACCAGATAGTGAAGGATTCGATGTGGAGAAATTCCGGCTTCATTGAGTATGGCATTTACCACGACTACCTGTCTGCCTTATCAACGCCGGAATATGTGGCTTTAGTTGCCATGAACACGCTTCCTGTGGGAAAGGAAGGGGAGGATGAAACAGTAAACGCAAAAGTAAAAGCGACAGACGCTTCTTTCTGGAAAATAATGAGCTTCTCTTTTATCGAAGGAAAACCCTACGGCCGGGAAGAATTTGAATCGGGCGTCGCACAGGCTGTCGTATCGGATAAACTGGCAAAAGCTGTCTTTAAAGGACAGGAGGTTTTAGGGCAGACATTGATGATAAATTACGTACCCTACCGCGTTACAGGAATCGTAAAAGACATATCGCCCGTCTTCCGGTCGGCTTCCGGCGACGTATGGATACCGGCTACTTCGCAGGAAGGTTTTGATGAATATGCCGTTCTGATGTTATTAAGAAACAGGAGCGACTTCCGGGAACTGGAGCAGGAAATAAGAAACGTGGAAAAGAAATACGGCATAAACAATACCGGCAAGGAACTGACCCTGCGTGGCCCCGACGCCCACCGGGAAGACGCCGTGAGCGCATATTACATAACAAAAGAAGAAAAGGATGCAGCGCTTACCGCCCAATACCGGAAACAGCTACTGATTTTCTTAATCCTTCTGCTGGTTCCGGCCGTCAATCTGTCCGGGCTAAGCTTTTCAAGGATAAAGAAGCGAACAGCCGAAACAGGCGTCAGGAAAGCATTCGGGGCAAGAAAGCATAACATCCTGATGCAAGCGCTGTTTGAAAACCTGATCACGTCTTTAACGGGAGGCATTATCGGCCTGGTACTGTCATACCTTGCCGTATTCCAGTTAAAGACGTGGCTGTTGAAAATACCGGCAGACAGTTCGCTGCCGGGCGAGGCGTTTATTTCGTTCCCCGTATTCGCCGCCGTATTTATCGCCTGCGTACTGATCAATCTCTTATCGGCAGGCATGCCGGCGTGGCGGGCGTCCGGATTATCCATAGTAGATTCGCTGAATGAAAATGATAACTGACATGATACGACACCTGTTTACCATTATTTGGAACGGACGGAAAGCAAACGTATGGATATTACTTGAATATACCCTGGTCTTCTGCGTACTGTGGTTCTGCATTGACTACCTCGTTTTTATAGTAAAAAGCAGCCTCGAGCCGGCGGGCTTTGACATTGAGCACGTATACCGGCTGGAAACAGGAGCAAGGAACGTTGCGAAAGACGAAATAAACAACAGGGATCATCTGGCGGATATGCTTCTTTTCCAGGACAGGGTGTTGCGCTATCCGGGGGTGACAAGTATCTGTATGGGCATACATGCGTTTCCCTATACAGGGAGCGCTTCGTGGATGAATTACACGATACTGCCGGATTCGTTGAACGAACAGGTACGCGTAAGGCGGGTTACCTCCGGCTTCTTTGATGTTTTTAAGATAGCTATAAAAAGCGGCAGGGTATTCCGGTGGGAGGATGAGGCGGAGGCGGATAAAACAGTAATCGGCCCCGACAGATACAACCGTTTCGGCAAATACCCGGGGGCAACGCTCGATATTTCACAAGTCGGCGGCATACTAAGCAAAACGAAAGAATATTCGATAACAGGGACGGCAGGCAAAGTAAAAGAGGCTTTCTTCGATCCCTACGTCAGTTGTCTTTACGTTCCCCTGAGGGGGGACGAAAGTTTGAGATGGAAGCAAATTGCTATCCGCGTCGCCCCCGAGGCGGATAGAGACTTTGCCAAACGCTTTATGAAAGAAATGAAAAGCCGGCTGGAAACAGGCCCTTACTACCTCTCTGCCGTTACGTCTTTTCGGGATATAAAGGCCGCTTACATGGAAGAACGGGGCATTTCAGACCGGTTAAACAGCATTTATGCCATAATAACCTTTCTGGTAATTAATATTTTCCTGGGAATTGTCGGAACCTTCCGGTATCGCACGCAGGCGCGAAGAAGCGAAATCGGTCTGCGGATCGCCATGGGTGCCACTCGTCGGGACGTGAGGCGGATGATGTTTTTAGAAACCCTCTTCCTCTTATTCATAGCCAGTATCATAGCCGTAAGCATCTGTATAAACATCGGACTAAGCGAAGTGTCCGGGGCTTTCGACGTCCCGGTGGGCGACCGCGCCGTAACCGGCAGCGGCGTCGAACAGGATTTCCTTAATTACCTCCTCGCTTTTCTGTTTTCAGGCGCCGTTTCCCTGCTGGCCGTTTGGTATCCCACATACCAGGCCTCCATCATCCCTCCGGCAGCGGCCCTGCACGAAGAATAATTCAGGCGAAGGCCGGAACAAACGTTATCCCCTGAAATATTACTGAAATATTACTCGCGCAATAAAAAATGCGTATGTGCGCCGTAGATTCAGGCAGTCCGTTATCTTTGCAGGGAAGAAAAAACAAAGGCGGGATGGAATGGCGCATACGGATTATATGGATACTTTCGCTGTCGTCGGCATTCGTGTTGACAGGCGTGCAGGGATACTGGTTGTATAATCAATACCGGTATGCGGTTGACACGTATGCTGAGGAATTAGCCGCAAAGGCGCTTCAGGCGGGCGAAAAGGAGCATGCCATCCGCAAGGCTGCCCGGAAGTCCTTTTACACCTATATTGTCCAGCAGAATACAGCGTATTCGGAATCGGAATCGGAAGAGGATAATTCGATCAGACAAAAGATGCTGTTCGCTATCTGCAACTATAAGGATTCGCTTCAAATGCCCCTCCCCGACGCCGACCCGGCACATAAGACAGGGATACTTTACGCCCAAAAGGTATTAGACAGGATTGAGACAGGGGCTTCACCCTTTTCCGGCTTGCCGGAAGACTCTGTTGATTTGCGTTTGTTTATGAATGCAAAGATGTCGCCCGACAGTATGCATGCCGCCATTAACCGGGCGGTGACAAACCTCAACAACCCCTTCCGTACGGAATTGCTCGACTCCGTTATCGGCGCCGACCTTCCCGGCGTCCGCTATTCCATCGCGCCCTGGACCGGCGCCGATTCGCTTGGCTATTTATCAGGCTGGAAACAGTCGGGCAGCCTGCTTCATCCGGCCATTACCGTGTTGTACGCCTACAGCCCGTTCGAGCAGAAAGGGGTTGCCATCGATATCGCCATTCCGTCGCCGCCTCTTTTTAAGAAGATGGCTGTCCAGTTACTGCTGGCGCTGGGATTGATCCTGCTGCTCGCCGGGTGTCTGGTATTCCAGATCAGAACCATTCTGAAGCAAAAGAAAGTGAGCGAACTGCGGGAGAGCTTTGTCTACACAATGATTCATGAACTCAAACGCCCGGTGCAGGCCTTGAAAACGTTCGTATCCTTCCTTTCCGACAAAGAGATGCGCGCCGACGAGGCAGCGGCCAACCGGGTGGCGCAAGACTCCATGTTTGAACTGGATAACCTGTCGGCCTACCTGAACAAGCTGAAGGATATGATGCGCGCCGATACCGAATCTACCCCCCTCCGCCCCGTAAAGTTCAACCTGGAAGAACTGACCGGGAAGGCCCTCCGCCTCGTTCATATACCGGCAGGCAAAGACGTTACGCTCTCCGCCCGCTACGACATGGAATCTCCCTGGATAGAGGCCGACCCGGTACATATCGCCAATATCATAAGCAACCTGGTAGAAAATGCCATAAAATATTCGGGCGCCGGCGTAACCATAGAAGTAAAAGCCGTACAAAAAGGCCGGGAGCTATGGCTTACGGTTGCCGACAACGGCATAGGCATCCCCCTGGCCGAACAGGAAAAAGTCTTTGCCAAATTCTATCGCGGAACCAACCTGCCCGACAGGAATATCCCCGGTATCGGCCTGGGATTAAGCTATGTGAAACTTATAACGGAAGCCCACCGCGGCCAGGTATCCCTCTCAAGCCATCCGGGAAAGGGTACGTCTGTTACTTTATACCTGCCGCAATGAAGAAGAAAGCGCTGAAGATTCTTTTTGCCGACGACGATTTGAAGTACTCGCTCCTGATAAAGCGTTTCCTCGAACGGGAAGGATACGACGTTACCTGCGTGGGCAACGGGACGATGGCCGTAGAACAGTTTCCCGCGGTAAAGCCCGACTTGCTGCTCCTTGATATTAATATGCCCGGCCTGAACGGTTTTGAAGTAGCCGGGAAGATTCGCGAAAAAGACAGGCATACGCTCATCTTCTTCCTTTCCGACCGCTCGGATAAGAGCGACCGCCTCAAAGGGTTCAGCCTCGAAGGAAACGATTACATCTCAAAACCCTTCTATCCCGAAGAATTGATAGCCCGCATAAAAGAGCGTTTCGGAATGAACCCGCCCGGAAGCGCCACGGAAGAAATCTACCCGTTCGGCGCCACCGTCTTCAACTACAGCACAAACGAGCTGCGTACCGGCAACAATAAGACGCTGATCACTTCCCGCCAGGCCGAAATACTCCGCATCCTGTCGGCCAGCCTGGGCGCCGCCGTAAGCCGCGAACACCTCCTCCGTACCATCTGGGGAAACGAATCCTACGCCAACTCATTAGCCCTGAACGTACAAATCACCTACCTGCGCAAAGCGCTGAAGCACGATCCTTCCGTCAGAATCATCTCGCTTGTCAAGAAAGGCTATCTGCTGGCGACGGCGCCGTAAACGCTTCATTCCGTCTTGATACTGTCTACCGGGTTGGCGCTGGCGGCTTGCCAGTTACGGTATGTTACCGTCAGCAGAGTGACGCCGGCCACGGCGAGGAAGGCGATGGCGAATACCCACCAGTAGAGAGGGATTTTGAAGGCAAAGTTTTCGAGCCACCGGGTTACGGCATAGTAGCTGGCAGGGGCTGCGAGCAAAAAGCTTACGCATACGATGTGCATGTACGTTTTGTTGAACGTCAGGATGATGTTGCATATGCCGGCGCCCATTACCTTGCGGATACCTATTTCCTTGCGCCTGAACTGCGTTTCGAACACCGCCAGGCCGAATACGCCTGCGATCGAGATAACAATGGCCAGAAGGCCGAAGGATGAGATGGTCCTGTTTATCTTCTCCTCTTTGCGGTACAGCTCGTTGAAGATAGCGTCGTAGAACGCTGTTTCGGCGGGAAATCCGGGATCGATCTCTGCGATGGATTTACGGATATGGGCGGTAGCTGCCGGATAATCCGCGCCGGCTTTCAGGCGGATATAGGAAACGGGCAGATAGCTTCCCGAATTGATGGTAAGGGCGAAAGGATGGTCTTCCTCGCGGAGGGAGCGAAACTTTATATTGTCCGTAAAGCCGAGTACCTCGTCTTGCGTATCGTCTCCGAACAGGTTCTGCCTGCCCGCCTGTATGCCGTACTCGTCTCTTACCATTTTATTGAAAATGTAAGAGGGCTTGCCTGCCCGCTCGTCGGAAGGCCCTGGCCCGCGGCCTTCGATAACGGGTATACCCATCACGGAAAGGAAATTATGCGATACGTCCAGGCGATGGTATTGCACCCATTTGCCTTCGTGCAGGAAACTGTAGGTAGAATAGCTGTCTTGCGCGCCGGCTTTCTGGCGCGAAAAGGCTACGTCTTCGATACCGGTAAAGCTTTTCAGCTTACTGACGTAGCTGTCGCGATGGTTTTTGTACATATCGGCGCTTAATTCTACGATAACGATCCGGTCTTTGTCGAAGCCTGTCGCGTAGTTTTGCATGTAGCGCTGCTGTAACTGTATGAAGAGGGCAGCTATTATCAACCCTGTCGACACGATGAACTGGAAGCCGGTCAGGGCGGTGCGCAAGCCTTTGCCTTTGGGCGACAGGCCAACGTTTCCCTTGAGGGCTAAGGCAGGAGGGAACGACGTCATGTAGTAAGCGGGATAAACGCCGGCTATCAGCCCGACGAGTAAGAAACATGCGCCCGCGACGCCGACGGGCCACAGATTGTTCGAGAGGCGTAAATCGGCGTCGATAAATGAGAGGAAGTCCGTTTTCTCCAGTGAATAGAGAATGAACAGAGAAATCGCGAAGGCGAGGAGGCTGAGGGCCACGGCTTCGAGCAGGAAACCGGTACGCAAAGTTGCGTTGGAGCTTCCGAGTACCTTTTGCGTGTTGACGCTCCTGATGCGCATGGGCGCCAGGGCAGTACTGAAGTTGGTGAAGTTGATGGCAGCTATGATTACCGTCAGCAGGGCGATGGCTATCAGCATGAACGAAGTTTCCCTGTTACCGGTTTTTACCAGTCTCGAATCTTGTACGTTTTTCAGGAAATAAACGTCGGCGAGGGGCGTAAGGCTTATTCTCAGGTTGTTTATTTCTTCCTGCTTCCAGCTTATCTTTTCGAAATCGAAGCTGCCGTTGAAGCTATCGGTTACATTCTCTTTTGACAAAGGACTGTCGAGCAGCAGGTAGCAGAGGAAATTCGCCCCGTTGAAGTTGTTTATATCATAATTTGCGTCCATGGCGGCATAGAGGATATTCTTCAGCTGGGTGTTGGCGGGGAAATCCCTGTATACGGCCCCTACGGTGAAGTTGTCGCCGCTTTTTGTCCAGATGCTTTCTTCGGCGTGAAGTACTTTTCCTATGGACGATTCGGCGCCGAAAAGCTTTTGTGCAAGGCTGAGGGGGATAATTACCTTTTCAGGATCGCGGAGGCAATCGGCGTCGCCCTGGATAATGGGAATATCGAACACCTTAATTATATCGGGACTGCAAGTGGCGACCGTTTCTCTAAAACCTTTTCTTTCGCCCTCCTGCCCGATAGAGAAATAAACGCCGGCGTTGAAGGGATTAACAAGAGTAGCGGCCTCGATGTGCGGGGAAGCATGCATCACAGCTTCTGCAAAGCCGCGCGAATGGATAACGCCCCAGAGACTTTCGCGGTTTACCTCTACGCGGTACACACGGTCGGAAGTAGCATGCATGCGGTCGAAATTATATTCGAAACCAACCTGCATCACTAATACCAGAAAAGCGGTAGAAGCCACGGTAAGGCCCGCCACGTTAAGCAATGTAGCCATCTTGAACCGCTTTATGACGAAGAAGAAGTTACGAAGAATCGTGTTCATATTTTCTTGATTCAGTATAAGTTTCCAATAAATATACAATTATTGTGCCAGAACAGACAAACGCTTTATTCCTAATACGATAAAACATACGGGCGTAATAAGGACTGTCCAAAAATTAGACAGCAGTGTCCAAAAATTAGACACCCCCCCTCAAGCCCTGGGGGAGGGAAGAGCAGGGCGTGCCCCTCCCCTTCGGGTCGGGTCGGGCTTTCCGCTACAAGTCCTCGCTCGCCTCCGGCTCCCTCCGGGCTTTCCGCTGCCATCCCTCACGCAAAGACCCATCATCGAGAGATGAACCGACAATCCACCGGTTGGAGCGCCCATCACTCAGTGAGAAACCGACAATCCGACGATTTGAATATCCATCACTCAATGAGAAACTTGCAATCCAGCAGTTTGGACATCCATCACTCAGTGAGAAACCGACAATCAGACGATTTGAATATCCATCACTCGGTGAGAAACCGACAATCCAGCGGTTTGAACGTCCATCACTCAGTGAGAAACCGACAATCCAGCAGTTTGGACATCCATCACTCAGTGAGGAATCGACAATCCGGCGGTTCGAGCATCCATCACTCAGTGAGAAACCGACAATCCAGCAGTTTGGACATCCATCACTCAGTGAGAAACCGAGAATGAGACGATTTGGGCAGTCATCACTGAGTGATGGATCGAGAATGAGACGATTTGGGCGTCCATCACTCGGTGATGGGCGGCAAACGCCGCGGTTGGGGGCGCCTTTCCGGGAAAGAATGAGGGGGGCGTTGCGTGAGGGATGGCAGCGGAAAGCCCGCAGGGAGCCGTAGGCGAGCGAGGACTTGTAGCGGATGGCGCGTTCCCTTGACGTTGCGTGAGGAGAGGAGCGGAAAGCCCGGAGGGAGCCGCAGGCGAGCGAGGACTTGGAGCGGACAGCCCGACCCGACCGCAGGGAGGGGCACGCCCAGGGGCTTAACTGAACGGCGGCGAGAGCAAAAATCCGGCGGCGGGGGCTTTCTGAAAAAAACGGCGACTGGCGGATATTTTTTGCTGTTTTTCATGTGATGATGTTTTTTTTTAACTACATTTACGCGATGGTTATACAGAAGGAATTATTAACTAACTTATACTTATACCGATATGAAAGCAATTAAATCTACCCTGACGCTCGCGAGGAGGCTTCGCAATGCCGAACACTTCAACTTTTACGAACTTATTTTGAAATACTGCGGCGGCAAGACGTTGAAGCCCGCGGCGCTCCAGCCTGTGTGGACCGCCTTCCGGAGCGCCTTCGACAGGGAAGACGTCATCTACAAACGCTTCCTCGGGCAGGAAAATACGCGGCTTATCAACGAAGCCCATAAGAGGCGCAGGAATTCCTGTATGGGGCTTAAACGAACCATCGAGGTGGCCGCTTACAGCAATACGCCCGCCCTGGAAGCCGCGGCGGACGAGCTGACAAGGATTCTGGACAACTATCCGCACATACTTCAGGCTCCCATGACCGAAGTCGCGGCCATGACTGTAAACCTGGTGCAAGACTTGCTGCGCCCGGCCCACGCTTCTGCCGTGAGGCTCGCCGGGGCCGCAGAAGCCATCAGCCGCCTTTCGGCCGACAACGATACCTTTATGACGCTCTATAACGAGCGGACGCACAGCGAAGGGGAAGAAAAGGAAGAAGGCAGCCTGCAGGAAGCCCGGAAGCAGACGGACAGCGAGTTTGCCACGCTGGCCTCGGTTATCACGGCTTTCTACCAGGCCAACGAAAAGCAGCGCCCCAAAGACCCTGAAGTGAGCGAAGCGTTGTCTGACCTTATCCTCTTCCTCAACTCCCACATCGCTCAGTACGAAGCCATTTATGCGCGCCGTACCCCCGGCGGCTATCATCCCGGCAAGGGAGGGCGCCCGGACGAGCCCGGCGGCCCGGACGATGACTTTGAAACGCCCGACGCGCCCGACGACGTACCGCAGCTCGTCATATCGGCACAGGAAATCCTGGGGAGCCACGAAGTCATGTCGAACATGGGCACGCAGATGTCGCTCAGGGCCGGCGACGCGCAAGCCTTTGCCGCCGCCCTGTATCCCGCTGCCGAAGGCGGAGCGCTGAGGCTTACCGCCCTGGATACGGAAAGCCCGGAGGAGCCGCAGGAATACCCCGTTGCCGGCTTCCTGTTTGCATCCGACGGCACGACGCCCGAGGGCCTCGTCGTTGACGCTCCCGACGCGGCGACGGCCTTTTCCAAACCCTTCGACGGCACATCCGAAGCCGGGGGCGAAGTATTCAAGGACGGAGGCCTGCTGGCTACCCTCCGGGGGTTGCAGTTTCCGGGCTATATGAAGCTGGAGGGGTAGCCTCTCCCCTTCCCTTCCGTCTTTGCAAGTTTAATTCTTAAAAATATTTTTACGTATGAAGTTATCAGTAAGGCGATGGCCGCCTGTTTCAGTCCTGCTGGCGGCGCTCGTTGTCGCCTCATGTATCCGTCCCGAGCCGAGCCGTTATGCGGACGGCATGCGGAGGGGCGTTCCCGAAAACGAAGGGGTACATTCCCACGGCATTATCGATTTCCTGGAAGAGGTGGACAATCACGGGCTGGAGTTGCACAGTTTCATGTTCCTGCGCCATAACAGGGTGATTGCAGAAGGATGGTGGCATCCCTACAAGCCGTCCGCTCCCCACATCATGCATTCGGTGAGCAAAACGTTTACGGCTACGGCCATCGGGTTTGCCGTAAAGGAGAAGTTGCTGTCGGTAGACGACAGGGTGATTTCCTTCTTCCCCGACGAACTGCCCCCTGCGGTATCGCCCCACCTTGAAAAGCTCTCCATAAAGCATTTACTTACCATGACGGCCGGGCATGAGGCGGCTCCCGAGTTCCATATGTCCGACAGCAACTGGGTGCGGTCGTTCCTGGCTACGCCGGTGGCGAACGAGCCGGGCACGGTTTTCCAGTACAGCTCGTATGCGTCTTATATGCTGTCGGCCATCCTGCAAAAGGCAAGCGGCCTTACGGCGATGGAATACCTCGCCCCCCGGCTGTTCGAACCGCTGGGCGTCGACGGCGTCAAATGGGAAGAAGGCGCGCAGGGCGTCTCCGCCGGAGGCTGGGGGATGCACATCAGGACGGCCGATATGGCAAAGCTTGGCCAGTTCTATCTGCAAAAAGGGAAGTGGAACAAGAAGCGCCTCCTCCCCGAAGAATGGATAAAGGAGGCGACGGCCGTACGCATCTATCAGGTAGACAACCCTACGTTTGAGCAGGAAATGTACGACGACTGGGCGCAGGGCTATGCCTACCAGCTATGGCGCAGCACGCACAACGCATACCGGGCCGACGGCGCCAACGGGCAGTTCATCATCGTGATGCCCGACCAGGACGCCGTGATAGCCATAACCGCGCGCGTTTCGGACACGCGCAAAGTATTATCGCTGCTATGGGAGCATCTGTTCCCCTCCATCATGGACAGGCCCCTGCGGGAGAACCCCCGGGCAAACGATATGCTCGTCTCCAAGCTCGCTTCGCTACGGATACCCGACCCGGTCCGCACGTGGGAAGAGCTGTTCATATTCAAAGAAATACGCCGCTCCTTCGCGATGGAGCCCAACGAACGGCAAATAACGGACGTAACGTTCGTCTTCAACGAAGAGGGCGGCTGCCTGTTCTCCTTCACAGACGATAAGGGAACCGCGTCCTTCGTTTTCGGACAGGACAGGTGGATGTATGGCGAAACGGAAAGGCTAAGCCCGTACTTCCTTAATCCGCGGAGAAACCCGGCAGGAGCGCCCCCCTTCGCAGTAGCCGGATATAGCGGCTGGCCAGCGAACAGCCAGCTGGAGCTTCGCCTGCTGTACCTCGACGATACGACGTCTGAAACCTACAGTTGCAGCTTTGGCAGACTGGAAGCGGACGTAGAGATAAGCATCTCCAACAGCGAACGGCCCCGCGAAGCCCCCCTCGTATTAAAAGGCAAACGGCAGCAGTAAACGCCGGGCGTATATTTTAAACACTACATTGAACCCCTGATTATCATGAAAACAAACTGGTTGAAAAAGCTGCTCGGCAGCCTTCTTTTCTGCGCGGCGGGCGCGTCTTTATCCGCACAGCAGGACGGACCCCGCTTAATTGTACGCGCCGACGATATGGGCGCTTTCCACTGCGTAAACGAAGCGTTCATCAAAACGTATAAAGACGGTATCGTCACTTCGGCCGAAGTAATGGCCGTTACCCCCTGGTTTCCGGAAGCGGCAAAGATGCTGAAAGAAAATCCCCTGCTGGACGCAGGCCTGCACCTTACGATTACCAGCGAATGGGACAATATGAAGTGGCGCCCGCTCACCTCCTGCCCCAGCCTGACCGACGGCAACGGCTACTTTTATCCCATGATAAGCCCCCATGCGGCGTACCCCGGCCAGTCCGTATCCGAAAACAAATGGAATATCAAGGAAATAGAGCAGGAGTTCCGGGCGCAAATCGAGCTGGGCCTGAAGAATATCCCGCAGATTAGCCACCTTTCCGGCCATATGTCTTCCACCGGATTCGACCCCGAAGTGGCAGAGCTCGTAAAGCGTCTGGGCGAAGAATACAACCTCCCGGCCATGGACCGCACAGGCGCCGCCGCCCAGTATGCCCTTGAATACATCGGATACGACGGCCCGAAGCGTACCCCGCAGGAAAAAGAAGCTTCCTTCATCAAGCGGCTGAACAGCCTGGAAGACGGCCATACCTACCTCTTCCTCGACCATCCCGCCCTGGCCGGCGCCGAGATAGAAACAATCGGCCACACGGGCTATGAAGACGTGTCGTCCGACCGCCAGGGCGTCGCCGACCTGTTTACCGGCGAAAAGGTAAAGCAAGCCATCAAAGACCGGGGCGTCAGGCTCATTAGCTACAACGACCTCACGAAAGCCCTCCCCCGCAGCGCCCCGGCGGCAGAGAACGTAAATGCCAAAGGCCTGTCCGATTACCTGGAAGCCGTAAAGAAAAGCGGGCAGGAGATACACAGCCTGATGATTGTACGGAACGGGAAGGTGGTGGCCGAGCGCTGGTTTGCCGGCCATGCCGCCGATAAGCCGCACGTCATGTACTCGGTAAGCAAAACCTTTACGGCCACGGCAGCAGGCTTTGCCGTATCGGAAGGCAAACTGAACGTAACCGACAAGGTGGCGAGCTTCTTCCCCGATAAAATGCCCGCCACGGTGAACGATCACCTGAAAGCCCTGGAAGTGCGCCACCTGCTGACAATGTCGTCCGGGCACGACACAGAGCCCCGCGTAAACAGGGAAAACGGCGATACCGACTGGCTCCAGGCCTTCTTCGCAGCTCCGTTTGAACATCAGCCCGGCTCCTTCTACGTATACAACAGCATGGCTACTTATGTGCTCTCCGCCATCGTACAGAAAGTAACGGGCCAGAAGGTGGTCGACTACCTCTACCCCCGCCTGTTCCGCCCGCTGGGTATCGCCGGAGCCGTATGGGACGAAAGCCCCCAGGGCGTCAACGCCGGAGGCTGGGGCCTGTATGTCAAGACGGAAGATATGGCCAAGCTGGGGCTGTTTATCCTGCAGAAAGGCGTCTGGAACGGCAAACGCCTGCTCCCCGAAGCCTGGTTCGACGAAGCGACAAAGTATCAGATAGCCTCGCTTCCGGCAGGAACAAGGAGGGAAAACCTGAAAATGAAGCCCAAAGACAGCGACTGGCTGCAAGGATACGGCTACCAGATGTGGCGCAGCCGCCATAACTCATTCCGTGCCGACGGCGCCCGCGGGCAATACATCCTGATACTGCCGGAGAAGAACGCCGTCATCGCCGTAACCGCCCAGATAGACGATATGCAAGCCGAACTCAACCTGATATGGAAACACCTCCTGCCGGCGCTGAAATAGATACGCCGGCCGCGGCGCTATTACGGCGCAGGGAATCTGCGTACTCCGCGTATGCCGTAATACTTGCAAAATCATTTCCCGAACACCCAGTAAGCCCCTGCGGAACAGGCCGTCAGCAATACGCCGACGACGGTTTCACAGGGGATTAGTTTCAGCCGTTCGCCAAAGCTCAGGCTTACGGAGCCTCCCGTGGCATGATAGAAGGAGCCGTGCGGTAAATCATCCACATTATGATACCTTCAGTAAACCGGTATAATGATTTGGTAAAAAGTATATAATGGTTTGTCGAAGGCGTCATAACGGTTTGTCGAAGACATCATAACGGTTTTTTTTATGGCGTCAATCCCTCTCCTCCGGCTCCGGGCTGTAAGGAAGCTGAAAGGTCTTCTTTCGTCTTCTTTCAGGATTTCATTCTGTAAACCAATCAGTTGTAACAAAAATGAAAGCTGAAAGGAAAGATG
>JAITRG010000083.1 GCA_031288515.1 Tannerellaceae bacterium | reverse complement strand
TCCTTCGTTGAGCGCTTCCTGAAATCCGTATGAGCCGTCTTCGTTATAAGCCGGGACGGTCGGTACCTGCCTGACTGCACTGGGCAATACCCCATTCGCATTCGACATATTCACATCCGAATACCTTTTTTACGATGATACTTTCGCCGGTCAGTTTAATATATAAAGGGATATTGCAAATAAAAGCAAGCAGCGTCATATTTATTATAACCAGAAGAAAAGCGCGTAAGGTAACATTTTCCGAATGAGTGAATCCCAATAATAAAGATACATCAATGCAGAAAAAAACAAACGCGCCAACGATTGTCGTTATGACCACTAATAAACTCCATTTAACCCGGCACATATTTTCCATTTTTAATTATTACGCATGATTATGTTTAACTTAACCATATCCGGCTCTAAATTACGAAAGATTTCAATAGTCCAATGCAAAAGTTCAAAAAAAGAAATATTTAATCATTTTTTGTAACTTTGTAATAAAAGAGAGCGTTTCACTATGGTGGAGTATAATTTTACAAATTACAGCCAGGTATTAATCTGTGGCGACATACATGGGAATTTTGGGGTGGCGTATGGCGATTCCCTTATCCAGGATACATTGATAATAGTAGCAGGGGATTGTGGTTTTGGTTTCCAGTCGCAAGCGTATTATGAAAACTTGTACAAAACCAAAATAAGCCGGCGTTTGAATAAAAAGCGGAATACGGTACTTTTTATAAGAGGCAATCACGATGACCCCGCTTATTTTGACGGAATGAAATTCAGGCATAAATGGGCTGTATGTATACCTGATTATTCGGTAGTGCGAACGGCGAATCATACCATTTTATGCGTTGGAGGAGCTATTAGTATTGACAGGAATTGGCGGAAAGAGAAAACGAAGCAGGAAAAGAGGCCATTATATTGGATGAATGAAGAACCTGTTTTTGATATAGAGAAAGTAGGCGAAATCACTTCCGCCGGAATAAAGATAGATACAGTCATAACCCACACCTCCCCCTCTTTTTGTGAACCACAAACGAAAGATGGTGTAAAAACCTGGATGCTGCAAGACGAAAATCTGGAAGAAGATTTAGACAGAGAACGTTCTGCCATGAATTCCCTGTATCTCGCATTAAAAGAACAGAATCATCCGCTTCGCCAATGGTGGTATGGCCATTATCATTTTAGCGCATGGAATGATTATGACGGTTGCTATTTCAGACTATTAGATATCGGAGAAAAGGATTATTTACGGGGATGACGTTCTTTAGCTTTTCGCCAAAGAGTTTTCTTTAACTTGTCTCTGACAGTTAAAGTGCTTATCTCTTTTTGGTTCTGCACCTTCATTCCATTCAAGGAAAAAATCCTTGTCTTTTTCGATTACTTCAATTTCGTTGTCTTCAATTGAAAATTCGCCTAAAAGATTTGTGGACAGGTCTCTTAAATGGTCTGTTTGTTTTGCTATATATTCTTCTTTTAATTTGTTGGTATCATCTAACAAATCTTGCGTTGGGGTATGGCGTAACAGAAACAACGAGCATAAATCATCAGACCATTCTATTTTTTTGTAATTAGATTGTGGTAAAAGTCTGCTTGGATAATTCATTTTCCGTAATAAATTCATTTCTAATTTTATTAATAGAATTATCCAGGTAATCTGTAAAAGAGAGTTTGGATACTTTATTTTCAAGAACAGTTATAGATGCCTCAGTCTTTTGCTCCGGTTCAAAAAACAAGTCCCAATAGACAGATTTATTGTCTTTCTCAAAATAAATAGATACACACTCATCGTCGGAAATGCCAACACGAATAGTTTCAGGGAGAAAATAAAGAACATTCTCTAATGATTTTTTTAAATCATCTTCAATTTTGCATGAGGGAACATTTGGAAATAAATGTTTTTTCAGCTTAATAGAATCTTCAAATTTTAAATATAAATCAATCCACCTTTTAGATATTTCTTCCTGTTTAATAAAAGCATGCGTATAGATTTTATCATCGTTTTTATCTTTCCAGGAATTCAATATTAATTTTGGCAAATTGGGATCATAGATTTCCTTAACAACATTGTTCCCCAATAATTGAGAATCATCATTGCATAAGAACAGATTATTATTATACTCTTGCGATATGTTTAATAATATTGATAACATATTAATATTCGGGGTTTAATTTATCTAAAAAATCATTGTTTATTAAGCCAAAGAAAACTTCTTTTTGTTTGGTATGTATTTGATTCAATTTGTTTCTTAATATATTCAAATCTGAAACAGGATTAAAATTTTCATAAACATTTATATCTACCAATGACGCTTCAATTATTTTTTGTCCTTGTGGGGATTGTGATATTCTCTTGGCTTTATTGGTCAATATTACATACGTTTTTAAATTGTCGGACTCATCAACCAATCTCAAAATAGAATTATCTAATTTCAATCCTGCATTTGAAATATCAATTGTTCCTTTTATTCCTTGATAAATATCTATATTTTTAAACTCACTGATATATCTGATACTTATTCTATTAAAGTCTTTTATTGCCTTTTTGTCGAATAAGCTGCTTATTATGGTTGATATTATTTGAGAATATTTTTCCCATCCTGCATATTTGTCTGCTAAACAATTGAAAATAATCTGATTGGCAATAAATTGTATTCTTATTATTGTCTTTAATAAAAAACCTCCACTATTACTTCCTAAACCAAAAGCGATTTGCTGATTGTTATTCAAGGCAATATTTATATTTTGATTGGGAACAGGTAAGTACTGATAACCCAAAGGTGCAAGGATGCTTGATACAAAACCAAGCATTAGTTCTGGTGAAATTCCCTGCGTGTATCTGACTTCAACAAGCGCATCTTTTAGATTGTCAGGATTTATTTTTTTGGCAATGACATACTGTATGCTTTTAGATAGATACAAAGGTAACGATTATTTCAATTCAACTATAAGGTTAATCTGTTTTTTCATCTTCTTCCAGTTCCTCCCATGATGATTTGAGTTTGCCGTATTCTTTAGGGATTAAGCCTTTACGTTTGATAAAACCGGCAATCATTGTCAGCCCGATCAATGCCAGCATGATAACGGCCTCCTGTCCTAACGGAATACCGAATATCTTGAAGACGCTGAAAGTGACGACCGGTACAATGACAAACCTTGACAGGTTCAGCCTTTTGTCAATCCTCTCCAAACGAAGGATTTCCATTTTGGCTTTTACCAAAGATACCGTAAAATCAATTTTCAGCAAACAAATGTAGTAGTAGATAGCGTAGATAAAGAAAAATAGTACGGGAATAATAAAAGACACGAAACCCAGGTAAAACAGGGCTGAGCCGTCATTTTTCAATCGTGGCAACACAATCAATACAAGTATCAACGGGACAAAGATGCACATTTGTACAAGACGGAGCAATCGCCGTATCCTTACCTTTTCAAATGCGGAATGGAGTTTCCGAAATGAAACATTCCTGTTGATTCTTACGTTTTCGGAAATACGCTTATCCTCTTCTTTCCAACAATTTTTAATTTCGTCAATTTCCATAATCTTCATTTTTTATCATACATACTTTCAGTTGTTCCCGGATCCGGTTCAAACGAGTACTCACATTGGTTCGCGACAAACCCGTTATTTCTGCAATTTTCTCATTCGATTTATCGTCTAAGTATAGAAGGATAATAGCCTTGTTTATAGGATTCAGCTCTTCGATACATTTGTACAGCAAGTTGATACCAGACCGTTCATCGGACGAATCAATGAAAGCATCCGTATCAAAAGCGATCAGTTCATCAACAAACAGCAGTTTGTTATTGTCTCGTTTGCGTTTTGTTTTCAACGCAATATTCAAGGCTACGCGGTACAGCCATGTGGAAACTTTCGCTTCTCCCCTGAATTTGGGATATGACTTCCATAGCTCAAAAACAATATCGCTCATGAGGTCTTTTTTATCCTGGGCATTATATGTATAAGCATTGACGATTTTGACAATGATACTGATATATTGCTCCAGCAGGGATAAAAACGCTGTTTCTTCTGTTTTTTTCGTTATTTCCATCTCACAATACTTAGTACCATGCCTTACCGGATTGTCACAACCGGAAATAACAATTGGTATTAAATTTGCGTTTTCTTTTTGTATTTACCTGGATTTTCGCCTGCGATTTTGGTGAAAAGACGGGTGAAGTAGGATAGGCTGTTGAAGCCTAATCCGTAGGCTATATCCTTGATGCTTGCCTTATCTATAAGGATACGCAACTGCGCTGTTTCTATTTTCTTTTGATTAATATATCTGCCGGGAGTGCAGTTCATTTCTTTTTTGAAAAGCCGGATAAAATGGTCTTTTGTCAGGTAACAGATTTCGGCCAGGCGGTTAATATCAATCGGTTGGTCTATATTTTTATGGATGTAATGAAGGCTCTTTAATATGCGTTCTTCAATATGCTCATTCTTGTAAACGGCCTGGGCGAGGAAACGGGAAAACAACTGTTTGATAATACCCTGTGTTTCCATTTCAAAAGCGACGGAGCTTTTTTGCTGAAGAACGATATTCTGCGCCATCATTGAGGAATTGTCATACAGTTGGGGGTCGTAACAGGGTAATTCCCTTTCCGGATTTATTTGGATAAGCCGTTCGAGCAGTTGGGAATCCAATGAAGTAGCCTCTACTTCTACCGGAAAATCAATCAGGGCAAAGATACTTGGCTTTTTTCCTAAATCTTCATAAATATGGATATAGTATAAGTCTAATATGCCATTACATTCATAGGCGTGTTTCACATAAGAAGGAGTCAGATAAAGATGGAACTTTTTAAGCTCAAAGACGCCGTCGTCACGGATTATTTTAGCCGTGCCGTTTCTTACATAATGAATTCTGGCAAAAGGGCTGTTTACGTTTTGCCAGTTCCAGTCGGCATTATGGCAAGCGCGTCCGACATTCAGTAAAATGAAATCCCTCTTTAATTCTTCTTTGTCCATTTTCAGTACAATTTTGGTTCAAAGTTAACCAACAATATCGATGAAGTGTATCTTTTTACCGATAAAGGAAAAGAAAATATAATCTTTAACCGGTATTTTTGTTAATTGAAATTATAGTATAATTATCATGGAATACAGAGAAATAGGAAAAACAGGCATGAGCGTATCTGTTATTAGCTTCGGAGCCTCTTCGCTTGGGGGAGTTTTTCATCCCTTAAAAGAGGAAACGGGGATCGAAGCGGTTTATACGGCAGTGGATAATGGTATTAACTTCATTGACGTATCGCCTTATTACGGCCACTTGAAAGCCGAGACCGTGCTGGGGAAAGCGTTGAAAAACATAAAGCGTAACCGTTATTACCTCTCTACGAAAGTAGGGCGTTACGGCAAAGATGGAGTCAACGCCTGGGACTATTCCGCCCGGAAAGCGAAGGAGAGCGTTTATGAAAGCATGGAACGGCTGCATGTTGATTCTATTGACCTTATAAATATCCACGACGTCGAATTTGCCGATCTGGAACAGGTTTGCAACGAGACGCTTCCGGCGCTGACAGAGCTGCGGCGCGAGGGAGTGGTGCAACACGTGGGGATAACCAACCTGAACCTGCGCCATTTCAGCTATGTAATCAGCCATGTCCCTGCCGGAACGGTAGAAAGCATTCTGTCTTTCTGCCATTATACATTGAACGACGACTCGCTGACGGATTATCTGGACTGCTTCGAGTCTCAAAATGTCGGGGTAATCAACGCTTCCCCCTTCTCTATGGGATTATTGACGGAACGCGGCGTCCCTGACTGGCATCCGGCGCCGGAAGCATTGAAACGGCTGGCCGTAAAAGCGACGGCATACTGTAAGGCAAAAGGCGTTTCTATCGAACAGTTAGCGGTAAGCTATGCCGTAGCTAATCCCCGGATTGCAACAACCCTTTTCAGTACCACCAATCCGGAGAATGTTCTGAAAACGATCCGGTATGCAGAAACGCCGCCAGACCGGGAATTAGTAAAGGAAGTTCAAAAAATATTCGAACCCGGATTCCGGGACACTTGGATCAACAGTTAAAATAAAGTAAGATGAAAACAATACAAATAACAAAGCCGGGGCAAACCCGCCTTATTGAAACTTCGAAGCCTGTATTAAAACCGGGGCATGCGCTTCTGAAGATCGGCTATGCAGGGTTCTGCGGTTCCGACCTGAATACATTCAGGGGACTTAATCCGCTTGTTAAACTCCCAATTATTCCGGGCCATGAGATTGGCGCCGTGATTGAAGCGATTGGCGAAGATGTGCCCGGTACGCTACGACCGGGCATGAATGCGACAGTAAACCCCTACACCAATTGCGGGTATTGTCTGGCTTGCCGGAACGGACGGCCGAATGCGTGCGAGTTCAACCAGACCTTTGGCGTTCAGCGTGACGGAGCTATGTCGGAATACCTGCTCGTGCCCTGGGGCAAAGTAATCGCCGATAATGCGGTATCCGTGCGCGACTTTACGTTGGTCGAACCGATGAGCGTTGGTTTTCACGCTGTAAACCGTGCGGAAGTGACGGATATGGATGTGGTTATGGTAATCGGTTGCGGCATGATTGGGGTAGGGGCTATTGTCCGGGCGGCCATCCGCGGAGCAAGGGTTATTGCCGTTGATGTAGACGATAAAAAGCTGGCGTTAGCCCAACGGCTTAGAGCGCATTATACGATTAACTCAAAGAAAGAGAACCTGCACGAACGGGTACAGGAGATAACAAACGGGAATGGAGCCGACGTTGTCATTGAAGCCGTAGGCCGCCCGGAAACGTATCTTGCTTCTGTGTCGGAAGCCGCTTTCACCGGGCGGGTGGTCTATATTGGCTATGCTAAAGAAAAGATACCGTTCGACACGCAGTATTTTGTAAAGAAAGAGCTCGACGTCCGGGGTTCGCGCAACGCTATGCCATGCGACTTCAAAGCGGTTATAGCATATATGAAACGTGGGGCTTGCCCGGTAGATGAATTGATTACGGCGGTTTATTTACCGGAAGAAGCCGGGACTGCCCTGGAGAGATGGTCGGCTAATCCGGCCGATATTTTCCGGATTTTAATACGCTTTTGACTATGTTGTATCCTATAATTGACGCTCATGCCCACCTTTGGCTTCATCAGGATACGGAAGTAGAAGGTAAAAAGATAAAGACGTTGACAAACGGGCGTTCCCTGTTTATGGGCGAGGTTCGCCAGATGCTTCCGCCTTTTATGACGGATGGGAAGAACACGGCGGAGCTTTTTCTCTCCAATATGGATTATGCCCGGATATCCGCCGCCGTTATCACACAGGAATATATCGACGGAATGCAAAACGAGTATTTACAGGAAGTACAACAGAGCTATCCGGAACGTTTCCTTTGCTGTGGAATGGTGGAAGCCCGCCGGCCCGGTTATTATGCCGAAGCGGAAAAGTTGATCAGTCAGGGTTTCCGGGCGATAAAACTGCCCGCGCAACGGTTGATAACGCAGGAGAACCGGATATGGCTGACTTGTGATGAAATGATGAACATGTTCCGCCTGATGGAAAAGCGCCATATCATCCTGTCGATAGACCTGGCCGACGGAGTGGAGCAGGTGGCCGAAATGGAAGAGATCATTTCCGAATGTCCGTCTCTGCGGATTGCGATCGGACACTTCGGTATGGTTACCCGCCCCCGCTGGCAGGAACAGATCAAGCTGGCGCGGCACGAACATGTAATGATTGAATCGGGCGGTATTACCTGGCTTTTCAACGATGAGTTTTACCCCTTTACGGGCGCTGTCAGGGCCGTCAGGGAAGCGGCGGAGCTGGTTGGCGCGGACAAATTGATGTGGGGGTCGGACTATCCCCGTACGATTGTAGCGATTACATACCGGATGTCGTATGATTTTATTGTCAAATCCGCTTTGCTTCCGGAAGAGAGCAAAGCGTTATTTTTAGGCAAGAACGCAGAGGCGTTTTACGGGTTTAAGAATCTTCCGGAGCTTCCTTACATTAAGAATATGTCGGAATAATTATAACTGAATAATCATATGGAAAGACTAAACAGAAAAACAGGGAAACACGCAACGCAATACCCGGAACGTATCATCCAGTTTGGGGAAGGTAATTTCTTACGGGGATTTGCCGATTGGATTATACACCACATGAACAGGAAGATAAACTTTCAGGCAGGGGTTGTAGTTGTTCAGCCTCTTCCCGAAGGTATGGTGGAGCTTCTGAATGAACAGGACGGATTGTACCATCTGAATTTACAGGGAATCGACAAAGGTACGGCTACCGATACGGTTGAATTGATTGATGTGATTACCCGGGGGCTTAATCCTTACCGGCAGTTTGACGAATACCTCAGGCTGGCGGAAAACCCGGATATGCGGTTTGTTATCTCCAATACAACCGAAGCCGGCATTGCCTTCGATCCTTCCTGCCGTTTGGATGACCGTCCGGCTGCTTCGTATCCCGGCAAGCTTGTGCAACTGCTTTATCATCGTTTCAACGTATTCGGAGGGGATTCCGGTAAAGGGTGGATCATATTCCCTTGCGAATTGATTTTTCATAACGGGAAAGAGCTGAAGGAATGTATAAACCGGTACATAGAACTCTGGGAGCTGGGCGCGGAATTTCAACATTGGGTGGATACGGCTTGCGGCGTTTATTCTACGTTGGTAGACCGTATCGTTCCCGGATACCCTGAAGATTCTATTGGAGATATAACAAACAGGATACAGGTTGAAGATAAACTGGTGGTAAAGGCGGAGATATTCCATTTGTGGGTAATCGAAGCGCCGGAATGGGTGGCCGGAGAGTTTCCTGCTTCCCGGGCCGGTCTGAACGTTTTATTTGTTGCAGATGAGAAACCTTATCACGAACGGAAAGTAACGCTTCTCAACGGGCCTCATACCGTGTTGTCGCCTGTCGGTTATCTATCCGGTTTGAATACGGTACGCGAATGTGTGGAGGATGAGGTAATCGGCAGGTATGTACGCAAAGTTATGTTCGATGAGTTAATGCAGACGATCGATTTGCCCCCGGATGAGTTGGAGCAGTTTGCGCATGACGTCCTTGACCGTTTCCGCAATCCGTTTGTGAAACATTTCATCGCCAGTATTATGCTTAACTCGTTCGCCAAATACAAAACCCGCGACCTTCCCGGGCTTAAAACGTATTTGAGCAGGAAAGGAGAGCTTCCCTGCGGATTAACGCTTGGACTGGCGGGCATTATTACCTATTATAAAGGAGGCAAACGCGGAGAAGAGCTTATTGCCCCGGCTGACGACAAAGCAATCCTGGCCCTGCTTGCCGGACTTTGGAAAACGAATGATCCCGGGTATATCGCAAAGGAAACGCTGGCCGCCGGATTTATATGGGGAGAAGATTTGAATAAAATTCCCGGACTGACGGGGAAACTGGAAGCCTGTCTACGGTCTATCCTGGAAAAAGGCATGTTGGAAACAGTTAAAACCATATTATAATAAAAGGAATATACAATGAAAAAGTTTTTTTATTACTTAATTGCCGTAGCTCTGCTGAGCGCTTGCGAATCGGCAAAAAAGCAGTCGTATGACATCGATTCCGTAGCTTCTCCGAAAGGTACGGAAGTTTTCCAGCCTGATTGGGAAAACATTGCAGCAAACTATCAGTTTCCCGAATGGTTTACGGATGGGAAGTTCGGTATTTTTATACACTGGGGCCCTTATGCCGTGCCGGCTTTCGACAGTGAATGGTACGCCCGCACTATGTACCAGCAGGGGCACAGGGCTTACGAACACCATATTAAAACGTGGGGGCCGCAGGATAAGTTTGGTTACAAAGACTTTATCCCGCTATTCAAAGCAGAAAAGTTTAATGCGGAAGAATGGGCTGCCCTGTTTAAGAAGTCGGGCGCTAAATACGTCGTCCCGGTAGCCGAGCACCACGATGGCTTTTCCATGTACGACAGCGACCTGAACGAATGGAATGCCGCTAAAATGGGGCCGAAGAGAGATATTCTCGGTTTGTTGAAGGCAGCGGTAGAAAAAGAAGGGCTTATCTTCGGATTATCTACCCATAAGGCCGAAAATGCCTGGTTCTTTAACGGAGGGATGAAATTCCCGTCCGATGTGCAGGATACCACGATTACATTATACGGAAGACGTTATGAAGACAGTAAATATACAGAAGACTTTGCCCGCGAATGGCTTGCCCGCGTGTATGAACTGATCAATAAATACGAACCCCGGTTAATCTGGTTTGACTGGACGGTGAACGACCCGGTATTGATGCCTTACTTCAATAAATTTCTGGCTTACTACTATAATAATGCCCTCGACTGGGGGCAGGGCGTGGCGGTAAATACCAAACAAGGCTATCCCACCAACGTACAGGCGTGGGACGTGGAACGGGGTAAATCCGGACAGATGATGCAGTTTCCCTGGCAGACGGATACCTCGGTGGGTAAGAAATCATGGTCGTATATTGATGGCGAAGAAAACAAATCGGCAGAACAGATTGTACGTGATTTAATCGACATCGTAAGCAAGAACGGCAACCTGCTGTTGAACATCGGCCCCCGTGCCGACGGAACCATTACCGACGAACAGAAAGAAACGCTGTTGGCCATCGGGAAATGGCTGGAAGTAAACGGCGAGGCGATCTATGGGACACGCTGCTGGAAGAAGTTCGGCGAAGGTAGTGTAGAATCCGCCAAAGGTTCTTTTACGGATAACGAAGCCACCGCTTATATGGCAGACGATATCCGTTTTACGACCAAAGGGAACGACCTGTATGCCATTTCACTGAATTGGAGCGACGGCGACGTATTAATAAAATCCCTTGACAAGCAAGCCATCGCAGATGCAAAAATAACAGATATAAAATTGCTGGGTTCCGATGAGAAAATCAACTGGCAACAAACAGACGGAGGTTTAAAAGTCTTTTTCCCAAAGACTAAACCGGGCGAATACGCCTACGCTTTCAAAATTTCGTTCGACAGGAAAGTAGGCGAACACCTTCCCTCGGAAGCCGTGAACGAAGTGCTGAAGCATGCCTCCTGATTTGTGTTAAAAATTTCATGCCTATCTTTTTTTCAGAAGGTACGGACCTTTTTTCAAAAAGGTCCGTACCTTCTGAAAAACTGCTCACTTCAATCTTCTTCCGGTTCCTCCCACAGTCTTACGATAAAAACGCCCTATTTCTCAAATGAAAATACTAACTTGCAAAGGAATTTATAAACCTTATACTTTGTAGCCGGATGAAAAAGCTGTTTTATGTATTCTTGACAATCTTTTTATTGTGTGTGCTCTTTTTTGCCTGTACGAAGAGCGTAATTATGGAAGAATTGGTTCGGGCGGAAGAACAGATGGATGTTAACCCGGACAGCGCTTTCATTCTTCTGGAAGAAATTAAGAAGAAGAGCGGCGATAGCCTGATATCAAAAACGCTGTCTAAAAAACAATACGCCCTGTGGTGTTTGTTATTGACGCAGGCGCAGGACAAAAACCGTATCGCACAAACTTCCGATTCCTTGATCCGGGTAGCCGTGGATTACTTTGAGAAAAAAAACGACGCCCCTCACCTGATGAAAGCTTATTACTATAATGCCGTTATTTATCACGACATGGGCGATTCTCCCCGCGCGCAGGAATACTATTTAAAAGCGTTGGACGCCGCCGGTAAAGAATCGGGCGACCATGCCATGCTGGGCGCATCTATGCCAATATGGGTTCGATGTATAACTATCAAAACCTGATGGAAGAAGCTAAAGCTTGCCAGGAAAAAGCGTTGGCGCATTTCTTAGCTGTGAAAGATTCTGTCAATACAGGTATGGCATGGCGAAATATCGGGCGGATTTATTCCAAAAGCGGGACGTCAGACAGCGCTGTCGTTTGCTACTCAGAGGCTATACCCTTTTTATCCGAACAAAACCGTTCTTCTATTTATAATGATATAGGGGGAATTTATAAACGTTTGGAGCAATATCCGAAAGCTTTCGAATACATTCAGTTGGCTTTAATCTCGCTAACTGATAAGAATGACGCTTTTCCTGTCTATTTGAATAAGGGAGACCTTTACCGGCAGATCGGGCAATATGATTCGGCCTGTTATTATTTATTCCTTAGTCTGGCTTCCCCCAATATCCACACAAGAAGCGGCGCCAATCAAAGCCTAAGCTATCTGGAAGAAGAACGCGGGGATTATATGGCCGCTTTTAAATACATGGAGAAACACCTGCAATTACGGGATTCTGTTAGCAAAGCCGAACGAAGCAGGGATTTAAAGAATATTGAGAGGCTGTACAATTACAACCTGATAGAAAAAGGACATTTTGCTTTAGAACGCAAGGTTAATCAAAAAACGTTTCAACTTTATATATTATTGGTCTTCGTTTTTGTATTGATCATCATTTGTACAATCTATTTTCAAAGATTTAAAAGAATAAACCGGGAAAGATATGAAAAGGAATTGCGTCTGTTGGAACAGAAACAACATGAAAAGACGCAGGAGCATTTAGGCAGGCAAAAGGGAAAAATAGATATATTCAAACAAAGTCCGCTCTGCCGGAAGATAGAAACACAGGAAAAAATAAACGACGATGACTGGGAAAAACTTCAAAAAGAAATAGAGTCTATTTATCCGGATTTTGCCGCCCATGTAAAAAAACTGCTTCCGGATGCCGACATAATAGACATCCGCTTATGCTACCTTGCAAAAATAAATATCTCATCCGCACAAACGGGTCGTTTATTTTGTTTAGTCAGGTCTGCTATTACAAAAAAGAAGCAAGCCTTGTATAAAAAAATGAACGATGCGGATGGCAAAGCAAAAGATTTCGACATTTTCATGATTAATTTCCAGTGAAATGAAAATTTCAACAAGTTGAATCTCCTTTTTCAACAAATTCCCCATGCATACGTAAACATTATGCCTATATTGCGAGCCAAAGCAATATAGGCATGTTAAACTAAATTTTATCCATTATGAAGAACATTATTAGTATGATTACTTTATTAACCCTTCTTTTTTCTGCTCATGTATATGCTA
>JAITRG010000105.1 GCA_031288515.1 Tannerellaceae bacterium | reverse complement strand
TTCTTCCCATTTTATTGCTGATAGATATTGGTAGCAACTATCCTCATCAGGGAACCGTTTATAGAACAATATTGAATTCACTCCCATAAATTTATCTCGTTTTTCCATGCTACAAAGGTTGCACCTTGTTTTAAATAGTGCGCTCTAAGCGATTATTCCGATATAATTATTTTTAATTGCCAGCTGTAAAGTACTAAAATAAAACAGGTTAATCTTATAATTTTGCGCTACCAACACACAAAAAGAAGATTGGTCATGATTATAAAAACCGTTACAATATACGTATTTTTTGATAATATTCTTAAAAGTATGAACTATAAACATCCTATTCTGTCAATAATATGCCCCGATTTCATTTCTAACTAAGCAATAGCCGCAGGATACTGTATTTGGCAAGACCCAAACTACTAAAAAAGAGAGAGAAGATAGTGTTTCTCTTATCTTCCCCACTCGTTTTTTTATCGAATAATCGTGATTTGTTTAACTTTTCATTTGCTTCTTTGTCTGTGATTCGAAGCTCCCTCAAATTAATTCGTATTAAAAATTATAATAAAACCCAACATTCAAATTCGTAGCGCTTAAACTAATGCCTGAACTTTGGTTAACAGGCGTATCGCTATAACCCAAATATCCACATTTTACAAAAAAAGAAAACGCCGTATTTGTTTTCAATAAAATACCGGGTATGATACCTGCTCCAAAATACAGTTCAGGATCGCTCCAATATAAGTTCACACAAGCATCAGCAAACAAGTTTAACAAACCTTCTCTGAAAAAAGTCAATCGAGCATACGGAGTAAACGAAAAATCACTTGCCCCATTGATATGATAATAAGATACATTCCCTCCCAAAGCAAATTTATCGTTTAAATTAACTCCAATTTCAGGCGCAATATGAATGAATGTACTTCCCGAATTATCAAGCATTGTAAATGAACCTCCCGTATAAACCTGCGCTTTCCCAATCAATAGGGAAAAAGATAGAAAGGCAAATAATATAAACAATCGAAACTTCTTCATATTCACTAAATTAATAATTAATAAATTAAATAACACAAATTTCTCATTTCATTTTATACTTGATTTAATATAGTTCGAACTATTGTCTCTTAAAAAGAGCATTTCATTTTTAAATTTTTCATAGGCAAATAATATTAAAGTTTATAATATGCACATAAAGTGCGAAAAATAAATCGTTTGAATCTTCTGTTTATGGCTCAATAGTAAACAGACCGGTCAGGCATCCATACCGATGCGTAATAGTAACAGTATAACATCCCAGTTGTTCGCTTAACCCTATTGTATGGATATAGCCACTTCCATTAGAAGAGATACAATCCTGATAAACAATCAAACCGTTACTGTCGGCAATTACGATATTCAGGCTTTCAAGAGCATCGGTCAGATAGATGGATAATACATTATTATTAATGTAAACTACCGGACGTTCCGGAGCCGAAGAACGAATTCGATCATCTCCCCATTCGCCTTTTACAGGAATTTGTTCTACTGCATAAGCATGAGTTGAAAAAAGAAGGGTTAATAAGAAAACAACATAAATACTGTTTTTCATGATATTAATTTAATTAAGTAATAGTTCTGACGCAAAGTAAAGTAATAAAAATTGATTAATCGACAAAAAAATGTTGACAAAAGTTGTCATCACTTGACAAAAGTTGACAGAGATAGATAATTAGTGTTATTTCTTTCAATCGAAACACTCAAACGTTTCTTTTAAAAACAGGTCAAGTCCTTTGGCGCTTCCTTTTTCATTCGTCAGTTTTTTATGCAGTCTGCTTTTCCTTTTGGAAAGCGCTGTGCTGCTCAGGTTGAGCAGGACGCCTGTTTGTCTATCATGCAGGCCTGCTTTTAACAGATAACATAATCGTACATTTTCGTTATCTATCTCTGTTTGCTTTAGATAATGGGCCATATCCGTATAAATTTCTTCCATCTGGATATTGAGTTCTACCCATTCTCCTTCAGTCGGGATATTTTGCCTTGAAACGAGCGACTGCCAGAGTGAGCTTTTCTTGAACGCTCTGTTTAATTGTTTACGCAGGGAGCTATCCTTCTTGTCGCGTACAACTTCATTTTCCAGAATTTGCTGCCGGATGGCTAATTCCTCTTTTTGATTAGCTGGTTTTTGTTCGGATAATTCAATTAATTTCCGAATTTCCTCTTCTTTCTCTTTTATAACGCTACTGCTCTGTTTCTCCTTTTGTTCCCGAATACGTCTTTCTTTATCCAATTGCTCCTTATAAAGTCTTTTTTTTCGCTGATAATATAAAAAGCCCACTGCAAAAACGAATACAAAACCAATCGTTAATATATTGATATGGATTGTTTTTTGCTGGCTTTTTATTTTGTGATAGACACGTTCATTTTCCACTTGCCGGTAGTTGTAAAGGCTTTGGATGTGTTGCAGGTTCTCAGTACGTTCTGTTTGGTTAATAGTATCTTGCAGTAACCGGTATTGTTTTTGGTATCGGGCATTTGCTTCCCAGTTTTTATTTTTTTCCTCCAAAAGGCTAAGGCTAAGGTTGGCTCCTGCTTTCGTATAAATATTAGGAGAAGTCAAACAAAGAGATAAATAATAATACGCCGAATCATACTGCCCGGTTTGTCGATAAAGGTCTCCCAGATTACAATAGATTGTAAGGGGCATCATTTTTTTCGTCAATGAGTTTAGAGCTAAATTGATATATTTAAAAGCTTCCGGATATTGTTCCAAACGTTTATAAATCCCTCCTATTTCATTATAAATAGAAGATCTGTTTTGTTTTGTTAAAAATGGTATCGCCTGTAAGTAGTAACCAATAGCGCTATCCGGATGATTGCTATTTGTATAGATTCGCCCCAGATTTCGTGAAACCATAGCGATGTTCATCGTGTCATTAGTGATCAAAATATGCTCTAACGCTTTTTCCTGGCAATCTTTAGCTTCTTTCGTCAAATTTTGATAGCTGTACATTGAACCCAGGTTGGCATAGATGCGTCCCAGCATAGCATGGTCGGCAGATTCTTTGCCGGCGTTCAACGCTTTTAAATAATATTCCTGCGCATGGGGAGAATCGCCAAGGTCGTGATAAATAACGGCATTATAGTAACAGGCTTTCATTAGATGAGGTTTGTCATTCTTTTTTTCAAAGTAATCCACGGCTATCCGAATCAGTGAATCGGAGGTTTGTGCGATGTTGTTTTTGTCTTGCGCCTGCGTCAGCAACAAACACCATAGAGCGTATTGCTTTTTAGACAGCGTTTCCGATATCAGGCTATCTCCATTATTCTTCTTAATTTCTTCCAACAGAATTAATGCGCTGTCCGGGTTAGCTTCCATCTGCTTTTCCGCCCGAACCAGCTCTTCCACAACTACGCCCTTCGTACAGGCAAAGAAGATAATACACGCTAAATAGACTGCCAAGAACACATAAACCAGCTTTTTCATCAGGCAACAAAGTATAAGTATAATTAGAATACCGCCGCAAGTTAGTATTTTATTTGGAACAGGAACGTAATGCAATAACTTTTGAAACCTTCGGAACAGGATTTTTCATAGAAGTCATAACGTTAACGCATCGTTTTGACGCTTTGGACGGGATTATTTTTATCGCCGGTTCGACTGCAAGGCTTCCCGGGCGTATAAAAAAGTTGCGCACATCCTTCCCGGACATGCGCAAACCGAATGAAAAAAGGCTATTGAAAATAATTGAGCCTGTCTGTAATTAGAAATTGCCGCCTTCTACATCCCACCAGAGGCGCGTGCCTTCGTGGTCGGGGCCTTTCAGCAGCGTACGGGCTTTTTTTACTTCCGCTAAATTTGAATTACAGTCGTTGCGCGGGAAGCGTAGACGTTTCGGAAATTCGCCTTTGGGAATATTGCCCTCGCTATAGTTTGTTACGGCCGGGAACAGTTTGGGGTATCCCGTACGACGAAATTCGCTCCAGGCTTCCTGCCCTTCGGGGAACATCGCGAGCCATTTCTGGTTGATAATCTTATGAAGTTTTTCTTCCTGCGAAGCGCCGTCGTCCCATTTAACCGTTGCTTTGTCTATGCCCAAGATATTATTCTCCGGGTTGAACGGGTCTTCATAATCAGCGGAAACGCCTGCGCTGTTGTTGATGTATTTTGTATATTCTTCGTCTGAGATACCAAAGTCTTTAAAGGAAACTTTGATGCCCTGCTCATACAACTCTTTTGCCTGGCCGCCCATGTTCCATCCCCTTAATGCGCCTTCGGAGCGCAGGAAATATGCTTCGGCCACCTTCATAATCGGCAAAGCATTTGTTATCATAGCCTGTCCGCCGTTTTGGTCGGTATACCTGCTTGAAGGCATATGAATAGTCGAATACATGATATAATTATTCTTATCCGGGATAAGTATACCCTGGCGGATACCTATATATTCGCCGAGCTTATTTACGGCGGTGCCGTTTTTGTCTACTATGTCTTTCTTTACTCCGCCTTCTTCAAACCAGCCTATCGGAGTGGCATATTTGGGCAAACGAGGGTCTTCATACCCTTTCAGCATACATATCATTGAAGCGCTCACGCGGATGTCGCCATAAGAATAGTTGATTTCGTTCAATGGATTCTGCAAACCGGGGTCTGTCACTTCGATGTTTTTATCCGCAGACGTTAATACGCCGTATTTATGGTTTACGGCGGCTTCGGCAGTTGATTTAGCCAAAGCCGGTTCTACCTTAACGATACGCATCGCCAAACGGAGGCGCAGCGAGTTGGCAAAGCGAATCCACAATACGTTATCCCCTTTGTTCATGACGTCAAAATCAGCCATACGTTTTGTTCCGGAGGCAGGGTTTGAATCTACAAATGTTGTCAGGGCGTTCACCGATTCTTCCAATTCCTGGAGAAAGGTTTTGTAAAGCGTTTCCTGATCGTCATAAGGAACGGTTTCTCCTCCCTTCATCGCCTGGCTGTAAGGGATTGGGCCGTAAATGTCGGATACGCGGTGCATCGCCGCTACCCGTACGATCTTGGCCACTGATACATAATCCGGCTCTTCGGTAGATTTCAGGATGTCGTCGATGGGTTTCATTACGTAGAGCATACCTGCCTTGAAGGCCATTTCGTTCCAACCGTCGTTCATTGAATAGGTTGAATTATTATAATTACCTCCGAATGGGGTAGGGACGGCTAAATAACCCGACCACAGGTCGGCATTCAGGTTTTGCTGTAACTGGTATTCGTAGTTCCTGTTTTGAAAATTCAGGTAAATGGAACTCATCGGTTGATAGAAACGGGCCGATATTTTCACGTTCTCCGGTTCCAGCCCGTTCGGATTGGTGTTGATCGATTCAAAATTATCGGTACAGGCCATTGCGCCCGTAAGCATTGCTAATGCACAAGCAGAGAATGCTTTTTTAAGTTGATTTTTTTTATTTTTCATGACGAGATACTTTTTAGAATGTTACCTTTAAGTTAATACCGTAACTGCGAGTGGCCGGCAAACCGAAGGTATCGAAGCCCTGCCAGGCATTGTGAGTAGAGACAGACATTTCCGGGTCGTGGGGAGAATCCTTGTAGAGGAAGAATAAGTTACGCGCGATTAACGAAACGCTCAGGTTCTTTGAAGGAGCAATCAGGTTGCGGAATGTATAGCCTAACGAAAGCTCTCTCAGACGGAAATTGGTAGCCGAGTAAACATATTCGCTTCCTGCCTTGTCTTTACCGGCTGTTGATTCATAAAAAGTTTGCGCGTCAATCTTCTTCCCGTTTCCTATATCCACGCCCCCGTTATCGCGCGCATCGCCCGTTACTTTGGAAACGCCGTAAGTATCCAGGTAGCTTTGCGTCATACCGATTGTATTTCCGCCAATCTTTCCATCGAACAGGAAGTAGAAGGAGAAGTCGTTATAAGTGATCGTATTTCCCCAGCCCAATTGCCATTTTGAATTTACGTTGCCTAAGTAAACGTTGTTTCCATCGCTCAGTTTGGGGTTTCCGTCTTCATTTAATACAATCGCGCCGTTTTCGTCTCTTTCAAGGGCGCGCCCGTATACGTCGCCGAATGAGCCTCCTTCTTTTAGCATGAAGCGGTAGCCGGCTCCCGAGCCTAATTCTACGCCGTCAGATAAACGGTCGTCTAATTTATTCACTTTATTGTCGTTGTAAGAGATGTTGAACTCCGTTTTCCAACTCCGCTCATTGTCGATATCGAAACGGTAGCTGGCCGAGGCTTCAAAACCTGTATTCTGGATATCTCCCGCATTGATATAATAGCTTTCATACCCGCTGGCTAAAGGAGAAGCGATCACGAAATACTGGTTTTTGTTGTTTGTTTTGTAATAAGTAAAGTCTGCGTTGAAACGATTTTCAAACATCGTCAAATCAAAGCCAAACTCCATGGAATGCATCTTTTCAGGCTTCATTTCCGTAAACGGGGCTTTGGTATTGGGTTCCAGGGAGCCTACATTGATACCGTCCATCGGGTGGGTGATATAAGCCGGAACGTCGTTACCCACGATACTGTACGAACCGCGAAGTTTTAGCAGGTTAACCAGGTCTCCCATGGGGACCATCTCGTTCAGCAAAGCCGTCAGGCCTGCCGAAGGATAGAAATAAGAGATATTATTTGTAAAGGCCAGCGCCGACGACCAGTCGTTGCGCCCTGTTATATCTACATAAATCATATTGTTGAAACCAAACTGTGCGGTACCAAACACGGAATTCAACCGTTTCCTCGGGCTTTCGATACGCTGATTCCCGTTTCCTCTTATATTTTCGGGAACAAAGAAATTGGGCTGGTCTAAGCCGAATTTGTCACTGTCAACGATTGAGCGTTGTGTTTTGCTATCCATGAAGCTGCTCCCCACCGAAGCATTGACTTCCCATACCTCTTCAAACGTTTTACCGAAGTTCAGCATCACGTCGCCATAGAATTGCTTCGGGTCGAACGTTTCAACCCTGTAACGCCCATTACCGCCCGGCGCCCACATTTCTGCAGTGGTAGCATACCATTTCCGTTCGAATTTATCCTTTGCATTATCGACGCTCAAACGGCCTTGAATATTCAGGTAATCCGTAATTTTCAGGTTTGCCGTAGCAGACGCCATAATGCGGTCGCGCTTTTCCGTTGACCTGTTGCGGTACAATATCCAGTAAGGATTGGAAGTAAAGTCGTTCAGCGAGGTATACCAGTTTTGGGCATTTAAGTTACGCCCGCCGTCAAACGCTTCATAATTGTTTTTATAATTGCTGAAGTCGCCGTTGGCCGGGAAGGTATATACGCCCGTCAGCGGGTTTATATAGGTGCCTCCATGAGGGCGGTTGTTTGCCTTTTGTGTAACATAAGAAAGAGAAGCGTCAACCGTCAGCCTGTCTCCAAACAACTTGAATGACTGGCGGGCCGTCATATTATGGCGCTGGAAATCGTTCGTCGGCATAATGCCCAGCGCGGTTGTATTGGCATACGATAAGAAACTTTGCGCTTTTTCCGTACCCCCGTTGACTGTAACGGCATTAATATACGTAGACCCCGTACGGAAGAAGTCCTTCATACGGTTTTTACCGGGAGCGTCTCCGGAGATTTTCTCGCCCCAACTTTTTTCGCTCAACTGGTTTCCTGTCTTGATAGCGCCGTAAGTACTTTGCAATTCGGGCGCGCTTAACGGCGTTTCCATTGTAATGTTAGACGAAAAGTCTACGCGGGCAGCCCCTTCGCGCCCTTTTTTTGTAGTAACCATAATAACGCCGTTGGCCGCCATGCTACCATACAAAGCCGCCGCCGAAGCGCCCTTTAATACGTTCATGCTTGCAATGTCGTCCGGGTTAAGGTTAGACAGGGCGTCGCCCCCGTCGCGTCCTTCATATTCGCCTTCCTGTTGGGATGTTTTCGGGTTATTCATCGGGACGCCGTCTATTACGATAAGCGGCTGGTTGTTTCCCCAGGCCGATTTGTTGCCGCGAAGCAAAATCTTCGACGACCCTCCCGCGCCGGTAGCATTCGGCGTAATAACCAGACCCGCCGCTTTGCCTTGCAGCGAATTAATCATGTTGGCGTCTTTTGCCTTTGTCAGTTCGTTCCCGCCCAATTGCTGGGTGGCATACGTTAAACTTTTAGCTTTCCGCTCGATACCCATAGCGGTAACCACTACCTCGTTGATTTTCTGCGAATCGGCAAACATATTCACATTAATCACCGTACGGCTGCCTACCGTTTCTTCCACGGTAGACATTCCCAGGTAAGAGAATTGCAATACATCATCGTCGTTCGCCTCCAATGAATAATTCCCGTCCAGGTCTGTTACCGTTCCGTTCGTTGTCCCTCTGACAACTACATTTGCTCCAATCAGCGGCATGTTGACATCTTTGTCCATAACAACTCCGCCGACTCTCTTTTGCGCCCATAAAGAGCTGCTGCATGTTCCGATACAGAACAGTACGAACAAGGCTAAGTACCTTCTCATAAATTCACAATTTAAGTAAGTTGAATAAGTAAATAAAAATAACTGAAATCATAGATATATATTTTAGGATCACGTATAGTTATTTCACTATAAGCGTTGCAATTAACACAAATAAAACAGTCCTGTTGCAATTAATTTATTACGCGAATGTATATAAAAAAATCATTCCGGCGATATTTTCTTGACAAAAAAACAGATTTTGTCTTTAATTTTAACACAGCAAGGCTTACGTGTGATTTGACCGCTTATTTTTCCGGCCGGAAGCGGGCTGAAACATCTTCTTTCCGTATGTCGTTCTGTAATCCAGGTATTTACAAACAGGATGAAAGCTGAAAGAAGGGGCGAAAAAAGTACTTATACAGGCGGATTATCATGCGGAAACAACGCTTCCTTAACAAAACAAAACGGCATTGAGTAAAAATCCGTGGCGGGCGTAAAGTTCTTTTAGTTATTGAACCCAAAACCGTAAACCCATTCCAGGAAAAGCCAATGCCGGCAGAATAGCGGTTTTGGATAACGGAAGCCTTGCCGGAAACGGTACGTCAGACGGGCTGGAGAAGCGGAAGGGACTGTTTGCTGACATGGCAGACAGGCAAACGGGTCAGTAATTTTTATCCGGCTTGCTTATAAATCACGGATTTTTATCTAAGTTTGCGGGTAAATAGATGGGCTTTATGAATTGGACACAGTTACTCTCAGGGAAACGTTTGGGGATGGAGGAATATAGTGAGCGGAAGCACCGGCGTACCGATTTCCAGCGGGATTACGACCGGCTGATTTTTTCGTCGCCTTTCCGGCGGTTGCAGAATAAGACGCAGGTGTTTCCGTTGCCCGGCAGTATTTTTGTTCATAACCGGCTTACGCATAGCCTGGAGGTATCTTGCGTGGGGCGTTCTTTGGGAAATAACGTATCTAAGGGCCTTATGGAAAAATATCCGGACGGAAGCGTTAACTTTCCCGAGATCGGTTCTATCGTATCGGCGGCCTGCCTGGCGCATGATATGGGGAATCCGCCTTTCGGGCATTCCGGCGAACGGGCTATATCGGGCTATTTCTCCGAAGGTAACGGGAAGATACTGGAAGGCGCCGTGCGTGGCGAGGGGGGGCGCTGGGAGGATTTCGTCCGCTTTGAAGGGAATGCCAATGCGATGCGTTTGCTCACGCACCAGTTTATCGGGCGAAGGAAGGGCGGCTTTGCGCTTACTTATTGTACGCTGGCGTCTATCGTGAAATATCCTTATTCATCGGTTTTGTCGGGAGAGAAGGGCAAATTCGGTTTCTTTCAATCGGAAGAAGAGACATACTGCCAGATAGCGGCCGAGCTGGGTATCCATACCCATGGCGCCGGGCCTGTACGCCCCATCCGCTATCCCCTCGTTTATTTAGTGGAAGCGGCAGACGACATCTGTTACCAGATAATGGATATAGAAGACGCCCATAAGCTCCGCATATTAACAAATGAAGAGACGATAGGGCTTCTGCTTAACTTTTTTGAAGGCGACAGGCTGAAACACGTAACGGAGGTGATGCGTATGGTAGACGATTTCAATGAACAGATTGCTTACCTGCGTTCGGGCATTATTGGCTTGCTGGTGGACGAATGTTCGCGCGTTTTCCTCGAAAATGAAGAGCGTATCCTTGCGGGCGCATTTGACGGCACGTTGATTAAGGAAATCAGCGAACCGGTTAAGCAGGCCTATGCCGCCTGTTCAAAAGTGGCTTATGCCAAAATATATAAGGCGAAGGAAGTATTGGATATCGAGCTGGCCGGTTATCATATATTCAGCCATTTAATCGACAGCCTGACGGAGGCCGTTATCCATCCCGGAAGCGCTTACAGTAAGCTGCTGCTACAGCGTATCCCGGAGCAATACGACACGAAAGCCCCTTCTGCCTATGGGAAGATACAATGCGTTTTAGATTATATTTCGGGCATGACGGATGTTTATGCGCTGGACCTGTACCGGAAGATTACCGGCATGAGCCTGCCCGATGTATGATGAGTCAATATTCTTCGCGGTATTTGTTTTCGTCTTTGTCTTTCAGGATGCTGAGGTAGCTTTTATAGCGCGACCGGCTTATGCGTTGTTCGTCCAGCGCTTTCAATACGGCGCATCCGGGTTCGTGGCGATGCGTGCAATTGCCGAATTTACAACCGGCTGCACAGGCGAATAGTTCGGGGAAATAGTGTGAAATCTCGGCTTCTTCCATTTCTATCGTGCCGAAGCCTTTGACGCCGGGCGTATCAATCAGGTAGCCGCCTTCCGGCAGCGGGATCATTTCGGAGAAAGCGGTCGTGTGCATTCCTTTGTTGTGGTATTCGGAGATGTGGCCGGTCTTCAGATGGGCGTCGGGGGCCAACCGGTTAATAATGGTAGACTTTCCTACGCCCGAATGCCCGGACAGCAGGGTTATTTTATTTTTCAGATCCTCTTTCAGGTCGTCCATCCCTTCCCCGCTCCTGGCGCTTAGCCTGGAACAGGGGTAGCCTATGCCCGTATAGAGTTCGATCAGCCTTTCCTGCGCTTCCTTTTCTGCGCCCCGGAAACGGTCTGTTTTGTTAAAAACCATTTTTACGGGTACATTGTATGCTTCGGCTGTTGCCAGGAAGCGGTCGATGAATATCGTTGTCGTAACCGGGTAATTTACGGTTACGATCAGCATCGCCCGGTCTAAATTGGCGGCAATGATGTGGGATTGCCTGGAAAGGTTGGAGGCTTTCCGTATGATGTAGTTTTTCCTGTCTTCTATTTCCGTTATGAAGGCTGTTCCTTCCTTGTTAATTTCGATAGTTACCCTGTCTCCTACGGCTACAGGGTTGGTGCTGCGTATGTCGCGCAGACGGAAAGCGCCTTTTATCTTGCTTTCAATATCATGCCCGTCTTCGGCCCGGACAGTATACCAACTGCCTGTATTCTTAATCACTAAGCCTTTCATAGAAATGGAGGATCGGGAACCGGAAATGGAAAATGCGAACGAGGGCAACTCTCCGTTTCCGATTCTCAATTAAATTTATACCGTCATTATTTCTTTTTCTTTTGCGGCGTAGAGTTCGTCTACCCGTTTGATGAATTTGTCGTGTATTTTCTGCACTTCGCCTTCTGCGTCTTTTTCCACGTCTTCGGGCATGCCGTCTTTGATGCTTTTTTTCAGTTGCTCGATGGCGTCGCGGCGGGCGTTGCGGACGCTTATTTTGGCGTTCTCGGCTTCCTGTTTGGACTGCCTGGCCAGCGTGCGGCGGCGTTCTTCGGTGAGCGGGGGAATGCCCAGGCGGATGATTTCTCCGTTGTTTTCGGGAGTAATGCCTACCTCGGAGTTCATAATGGCTTTTTCGACGTCTTTTATCAGGGATTTCTCCCAGGGAGTGATAATAATTGTTTTAGCGTCAGGGGTGGTAACTGTCGCTACGTTTGAAAGGGGAACCAGGCTCCCGTAGTAGGGGACTTTTATGCCATCCAGGATTTTCGGGTTTGCTTTCCCGGCCCTGATGTGTGACAACTGTTCGTCCAGATGATTGACTGCATCCGTCATTTTGATTTCGGCGGCTTTTACAAATTGTTTAGTATCTACCATATTATATTCATTTTAAGTTACTGTTTTTATCGTTAACAAAATTAGTGTTTTTTTTCAACTGTACAAATAAATATAAACGCAGGAAACCTATCTTTGTGGCGGTTATTTGTAAAACGAAGAAGGATGGACTGGTTGCAGGATGCTTTTTTTTCGCCTACCGCCTTGCAGGCTGTCGTTATTGTTTCGATGGTTTCGGCTATTGGGCTGGCTATTGGCAGGATAAAGATATTGGGTATCTCGTTAGGTATTACGTTTGTGTTTTTTGCGGGGATCGTGGCGGGGCATTTTGGTATTACGGCGAATGAGGATATGCTTACGTTTGTTCAGAATTTCGGGCTTATCCTGTTTGTCTATACGCTGGGGCTGCAGGTGGGGCCCGGCTTTTTTTCTTCCTTTAAGAAAGAAGGTATTACGTTGAATCTCCTGGCTGTGGGAGTGGTGCTACTGGGACTGCTGCTGGTGCTGTTCTTTCGCCGGGTGACGGACGTTTCGCTTCCCAACCTGATGGGGCTGCTTTCGGGGGCCGTTACGAATACGCCGGCGCTGGGGGCTGCCCAGCAGGCATTGCTGCAAACAGACCCTTCCGGCGTGAAAGAGACGGCCGGGATGGCGCTTGCCTGCGCGGTGGCCTACCCGATGGGGGTGGTAGGGGTGATACTTGCCGTTGCGACGATGCAGCGGCTGGCCGGAGCCGGTATCGCCGGGGCGAAGGAACAGAAAATCCCTAAGCCTAACGTGGCTGAATTTCAGGTAATCAACCCGGCCGTTTTTAATAATAGCATTAAAGACGTGATGCGTTCGGCGGGCAAGCATTTCGTTATCTCGCGTATCTGGCGCGACGGCAAAGTGACCATCCCTACCTCTGACGCCATACTGAAGGAGGGCGACCATCTGCTGGTTATCTCCGAGAAGACGGATGTGGAGAGTATCCGCCTGCTTTTCGGGGAACAGGCGGATGTGGACTGGAACAAGGAGGATATAGACTGGAATACGATAGACAGCCACTTGATTTCGCGCCGTATCGTCGTAACGCAGCGCAGGCTGAACGGCATGCGGCTGGGGTCGCTCCGGCTGCGCAACCTGTATGGTATCAATATCACGCGGGTGAACCGGGCCGGTTTTGATTTGCTGGCTTCGCCGGGGCTGCGGCTTCAGATAGGCGACCGCCTGACCATCGTGGGCGAAGCGCCGGCCGTAAACAATGTGGGGAAGATTCTGGGCGACGAGGTAAAGAGGCTTACGGCGCCTAACCTGTTTGCCATCTTCAGCGGTATTGTGCTGGGAGTGCTTCTGGGGGCTTTTCCCATCGCCATTCCCGGTATGTCTGCGCCTGTGAAGCTGGGGATTGCCGGCGGGCCTATTATCGTGGGTATCCTGATGGGGACGTTCGGCCCGCGCCTTAGGGTAACTACTTATACCACGCAGAGCGCCAACCTGATGATGCGCCAGTTCGGTATCGTCATTTACCTGGCCGGGCTGGGTATCTCCTCGGGGGCGCACTTCTTTGAGACGGTGTTCCAGACGGAAGGATTGGTTTGGATAGGGCTTGGTTTTCTTCTCACGATGGCGCCTGTCTCTGTTATGGGCTTTGTCGCCCGGTACTTCTGCAAGGTAGATTATGCCGGTACGGCCGGTATGCTTTGCGGAAGCATGGCCAATCCCATGGCGCTTAATTATGCCAATACTACGGTGGAGGGAGACGAGCCTTCGGCGTCGTACGCTACGGTTTACCCGCTGTCGATGTTCCTCAGGGTGATTACCGCCCAACTGATGATTTTATTGTTTGCCTGAGGGCGGGAGGGGCGCCTTGCGGCATTTAATCAGCGCTTTCTTTTCGCCCTGAAGGGTGGTGGCGAAGAGGTAGACGTCTCCTCCGTCTTTTATGCCGGTTTTTTTGCGCAGCTCTTCTACGGTCAGGGGGAAGTTGCGGACCGTTATATTGGCCTGCGGCAGCGCCTGGGCCAGCGTTTTGCACAGGGCGTTATTGAACGGCAGGGTTTCTTCTGCGTAAAAGATTCTTCCGGGGAATGCGGCGACGAGCCGTCCGGACGTATACAGGTGGCTGTGGGGATGCAGTTTGCTTACGCCGAGGGTGGTAACGGATTTGAACGCGCCGGCTTTCAGCAGGGAAACGTTCGGTTCGTACAGGTAAGACTCCACCCGGCTTGCGTACGTTATTTCCAGTTGTTTTTCCTGCTGCAAGGTAAAGGCGAAGGCTTCTTCCTTCCCCTCCGCCGTATAATTAATGCAGGCTACCGGGAGGGGGCGTCCGGCCTCCGGGCGGCCTATCACGAACAATAGCTCTTTGCAGTCGTTCCTTACTGATACGACGTGTACCTCGCTTATGCCCGGAAGCAGTTCCAGCGTTTGGCGGACGTCGGCCATGGGGGAGAGTTTGGCGATTACCCTGGGGGCGCGCTTCAGCAGGGCGGGGAGCAGTTCGGGCAGGTTGGGTTCGCAATCGCACAGGGCGAAAACCCGTTTGTTTCCTTCGCCCCGCCTTGAGGGGTCTATATAGAAAACGTCGATACCGCCTGCCTCCGGTAAACGGTGGAGCAGGCGAGCGGCCTCTCCCTGCCATACCTCTATATTGCCGGCTCCCAATGCCTGGAAATTATGGCGTGCCACGTTGCAATAATCGCTCCGCTTTTCTATGTAAACAACCTTTCGCGCTTTGCCTGAAAAAGCAAGGCTGTCTACGCCCAGACCGCCGGAGAGGTCGCACAGGCAGGCTCCCCGGCTGATGAGCCGCTGCTTGTAGCGGGCCGTTTGCTCCGAAGAACATTGCTCTGCCGCTATCCCGGAAGGAAACGCCAGCCGGTCGTCGGCAAACCACGAAGGCAGCTTTTCCCTCACCTGCCGCCTTGCCGCAATCTGCCCCACGGCAAAGGGGACGTCTATCCCCGGATAGCGGGAGGCGCCGAGCAATAGACGTTCGGGATTATCCCCGGCATGCTCCTTTATAAACTGCCTCATGGCAGAAGTTAATTGAGTGTGTAACAAATCAGGATACTCTTTTTCGTGCGAATGTACAAATATTCTTGTTGCGAGGCGCTTCCGGGATGCGATAATTTCCGCGCGGAAACCGCCCAAGTCTGCGCGGAAATGGCTCCGGTCTGCATGGAAATGGCTCCGGTCCGCGCGGAGATGGCTCCGGTCCGCGCGGAGATGACTCCGGTCTGCGCGGAAATGGCTCCGGTCTGTGCGGAAATGGCTCCGGTCTGCGTGGAAATGGCTCCGGTCTGCGCGGAAATAGCTCAAGTCTGCGTGGAAATAGCTCAAGTCTGCGTGGAAATCGTCCAAGTCTGCGCGGAAATCGCCCAAGTCTGCGTGGAAACCGCCCAAGTCTGCGCGGAAATGGCTCAAGTCTGCGCGGAAATCGTCCAAGTCTGCGCGGAAATGGCTCAAGTCTGCGTGGAAATCGCCCAAGTCTGCGCGGAAATCGCCCAAGTCTGCGTGGAAATGGCTCAAGTCTGCGTGGAAATCGTCCAAGTCTGCGTGGGAATGACGGGCTTTGATGCAGCTTTTCCTTGACGTGATGCAGCTTTTGCTTTATATACAGGCACATTTACTTCACATGAAGAATCGTATTAACAAAACTAAACGGCTATTATGCGCGGTGGCGCCGCTTCCGGCGCTTTGCTTTGCGCAGGAGCCTTTTTCTGCGAAACAGGAGATAGCTTCCCATTCGGGTTATGCCAATATGCTGGAGGAGACGGGCGGGCTTACGCTGCCTGCCGGGAGTTATAAGAGGAAGCTTTGCTCCGGCATTTCGTGGGACGTCCGGTACTGTTATCATTTGAAATACAGGGCAAGCGCAGGATCGCTTTATTCGGCATTTACGTCCGGCGTCCGGCATGCCGCCGGATCGGACCGCCTGTATATCCGTTATATGGCTCCGCAATTCAGGCTTGACTGCCTGGACAGAGGGCCGTGGCGCATACAGTTGACGGCCGGCATGGGCTATATTCATTACCTTAATAACAGTAAGGTATATGGCAAGGACAGGAAAGCAACCGGCGGCCGGCTGGCTGTCAACGCAGGCCTTCAGGCGGCGTATCTGATACATCCGCATTGGGGCGTTTCGATAGAGGCAGGCGATATTGCTTCGGCTGTCATCCTCCACCCGCAAGAGGGGGCTACGACGGCGATTACAGACGTTTTATGGAATGGCGAAAAGCTGCCCGACGGCACAGCCGCCATCACGCGCCTGGATACGAAGGAAAAAATCATCAGCGGGCGGTTCGGCGCGGGCAGCATCACGGAAGGAAGGTTTGATGCGTATTATACCGCGCTCCAGCCTTGCGCCAGCAGCTTTACTTCGCCGCCGTCGCGCCCTATCATATAAGCTCCCAATCCGGGAGCGGTGATATGGCCTATAATATGTATGCCTTTCAGGGCGGCTGCCTGTTCGTACATGCCGAGGGGAACGGTGAAGAGCAGTTCGTAATCTTCGCCGCCGTTGAGGGCGGCCGTCACCAGGTTCATGCCGAACTGTTCGGCCATGGAGGCGGTTTGGAAGTCAATGGGGATGCGTTCCTCGTATATGCGGCAGCCGGCGGCGCTTTCTTTTGCGATGTGCAGCAGCTCGGACGACAGGCCGTCTGACACGTCAATCATGGCTGTGGGGATTATACCGGCTTCGTCGAGCATCTGGATGACGTCTTTCCGCGCTTCGGGTTTCAACTGCCGCTCGAGCAGGTATTCCTTTCCCCCGAAATCGGGTACGAAGTTTGTATCGCCCGTAAAGGCCTGCTTTTCGCGTTCCAGTAATTGCAGCCCCATGTAAGCGGCGCCCAGGTCGCCCGATACGCAAATCAGGTCGGTATCTTTTGCTCCGCTACGGTAGACGATCTTGTCTTTTTCGCCCTCGCCGATGCAGGTAATGCTGATGGTAAGCCCGGTCAGGGAGGCGGAGGTGTCGCCCCCTACGATGTCTACCCCGTAGATCGAACAGGCCAGTTGCAGCCCGCCGTACAGCTCGTCCAGGTCTTCCACGCCGAAACGTTTGGACACGCCGATGGATACGGTGATTTGTTTCGGCCTCCCGTTCATGGCGTAAATGTCTGAAAAGTTTACTGCGGCCGCCTTATAGCCCAGGTGTTTCAGCGGCACGTAAGACAGGTCGAAATGAATGCCTTCGAGCAGCAAGTCGGTAGTAACCAGCGTCTGTTTGTTGCCGTAATCCAGCACGGCGGCATCGTCGCCCACGCCTTTGAGCGAACTTTCGTTCGTTAAGGTTATTTTTTTCGTAAGGTGGCGAATCAGCCCGAACTCGCCCAGGGTGGCTATTTCTGTTCTCTTTGTCATACGGTTTAACGGAGTACGCTGTTACGCTGAACGGTAACGATATGGTTTAACGCCAGTTTGTCGAACGGCAGGCCGTTTTCCGCCCGGAACTCTACGGCGATGGGCAGGTAATACAGCGCCCCTTTCCATTCTTCCGGCACTGCCGGGTTTTTCAGCAGCCGGGCAGCATCCTTTTCTGTTGTCAGGATATATTTATCAGCCGATTGCATCCGTCCGAACGCCTCGTTTATCTTCCGTATATCCTGCCGGGTATACCGGTGATGGTCGGGGTACACCATCGGCGTTACCCTGTCGGTATGCCTTTTCACTTCTTCTATGAAATGCTCCGGCGCGGCTATCCCCGCCAGCAGCAACACCTCGTCGGCCTCCTGTATGCGGCGCTTGCCGGGCGCGGCGGTTCCGGCCGGAAACAACGGCTCCGGCTCGCCATACGTAACATGTGTAAAATAAAGTTCCTGGTGCGCCAGCAGCCCCATCTCGTCTGCGATGATGCGGTAATCTATCGGCTTGAGTCCTTCTGCGCACCTGGATACGACAACCACGTCTGCCCGTCGTATCCCTGCCGCCGGCTCGCGCAAACGCCCTACCGGCAACAGCTTATCCCGGTACAGGAAACGGTTGTAATCCGTCAGCACAACAGACAGCGAAGGCGTAACGTAGCGATGCTGAAAGGCGTCGTCCAGCAGGATAACATCCGGCCTTTCTCCTTCGGGCAAACCCGTCAGGTTACGTACCCCCCGGCGGCGGTCGCTGTCTACGGCTACCAGTATGCCGGGGAATTTACGTTTTATCTGGAACGGCTCGTCGCCGATAGCCTGGCAGTTGCTTTCGTCGCCGGCCAGTACATACCCCTTTGTCTTCCGTTTATAGCCGCGGCTTAATACGGCCACTTTATACCTGTCTTTCAGCAGTCGTATGAGGTATTCCACGTGAGGCGTCTTGCCCGTTCCCCCTGTCGCCAGGTTGCCTACGCTGATCAGGGGGACGGCAAATTCTTCCGAAGGCAGTATCCCCCAGTTGAACAGTTGGTTTCGCAGCCTTACTCCCATCCCGTAAAGCAGCGCAATGGGAGTAAGCCAGTAGTTTAATTTAAAAGAATCTCCCTCCATCGTATTATAAAGGTTCAATGTCATAAGGCAGCCTTGCCAGGATACCCTTGTTCGAGCGGACGTTGTGCAGCTTTTCCAACTGTTCGGACTCTTCGCCCAGCATATTCTTTACGATAGACAGTTTGAGGCCGTCTAACTGCTTTTCCAGTAAATCGGTAAAGAAGTCTTTCGATCCCGATACGTGGGTCACATGATACTCGGCCGTCCCGCTTAATTCGGCGGCAATTTCTATTGCCTTGTCCAGCCCCCCCAGTTCGTCTACAAGCCCGCGTTCGAACGCCTGTTCGCCCGTCCATACGCGGCCCTGTCCTATCTTGTCTATCTCTTCCCTGGTCATTCCCCTGCCTTCTGCGCAGCGGCTCAGGAAGGTGTCGTAGCCCAATTCCACGTACGATTGTATGAGCGCCTTTTCGTCTTCACGCATCGGGCGCGACAGGTCGCCAATGTCGCCAAAATGGTTTGTCTTTACCACATCGGTCGTTACATCCAGCATTTTATATAAGCCGGCAGCATTGGGGAACATGCCGAATATGCCTATCGAGCCGGTTATCGTATTCCTTTCGGCAACGATCCTGCTGGCTGCGCACGAGATATAATACCCGCCCGAAGCCGCCACATTTCCCATCGATACGACGAGAGGCTTAGCCTCTTTCATCCGTACTACTTCATGCCATATCTGGTCTGAAACAAAAGCGCTGCCTCCCGGCGAATTGACGCGCAGCACAACGGCTTTTACGTCGTTGTCTTTATACAGTTTATTCAGTTCCGTCGCCATTTTCCCGGTAATGATCGTAGTACTGCTGTAAGGAGAGACGGACGTTTCAGGCATAATCTCTCCTTCGGCATACAGGACGGCTATCTTGTCCGATTTCTTTTTAATGGTTTCTTTTACGTTTCGCAGCTTATCCACGCCGGCCGTTTTTAATTTGTCGCCTGTTTGCCCGGCTAATTCTTTTACGTACGCTTCAACGTCTATCCTGTAGCTAAGCTCGTCTACCAGGCCGTATGTAACGGTATTCCCGGCGGCCGACATACTCAATCCCTCGTCTGCAAACCGGTTCACATCAGCGGGCGACAGTTTCCGGGCCTCGGCGACGCCTTCGCAGATATTTCCCCATATGCCATTCATATAAGAGGAGAGCTGTTCCCTGTTTTCATCGCTTAATTTATCAAGCATGAAAGGTTCTACATAACTCTTGTAGGTTCCTACCTTAAAGATTTGCATCTCGATACCCGCTTTTTTCAGGATACCTTTATAGAAGGTGGTTTGTGAAGAAAAGCCCGTGAGCGCGATCATCCCCTGAGGGTTGAGGAATACTTTGTCGGCCACGCAGCTCAGGTAATAACCGCCCTGCATATAGTTATCCGCATAAGCAACGATAAACTTGCCGCTTTCCTTAAAGTCGAGAAGAGCCCGGCGAATGGCGTCGATATTGGCCGTTCCCGAACTGAAGGCGCCCGATTCGATATAGATACCCTTTATATTGGGTTCGTTCTTTGCTACTTTGATCGATTTAAGAATGTCTTTCAGAGACAACGGGACGGCTGTTTCGCCCATTAGCATGGCGAAAGGGTTGTCTTCGGTATTGTCTGCCAAAGAGCCGTTCAGCGATAATTTGAATACCGTATCAGCCGGAGGCGTGTAGGGCGGCTTGCTGCTGAGGCTTGCCGCCACGCCGATAAACACAAATGTACCTGCCAGTATAAGCGCCCCTACCGCCACAAGCGCCCCCAGCGTTGAAGCGAACATCATTTTAAAAAATTGTTTCATTTCATTCTAATTATTAGTTACAGTTAAAAGCCGCATGTCTTATCTTAGCCTTATAAAATATGATAATGGTGCAAACTTACGATAATATTTGAATATTACCCTACTTTAATCTGCGTTAATTCATCATTTCCAAAACACACCTGAGTGTAGATACTGCGAAGTAAACGGGGGCTTGCTTTCCTGAAGTCTTCCGGGCGCGAAGTAATAAAGACGCCTCCTATATCGGCAGCTCCCGGGCTCGACAGGAACTGCTCCTCTCCCCCGGCAAAATACTGCGAAGGGCGGTGCTTCTTCCTCGGGATCACTTTCAGTATCCATTGCCCCTTTTCATAGTTGCAGAAGATATTCATCATCGGCTCCGCTTCCCCGGCAGGGGTATCCTGCGCAACGCATAGCAGAGCAAAGAATCGCAGCGCTTCTTCTTTGCTGTCCGAGGAGATAACCCATCCGTTCCGCAGGTAATTATCCAGCAGGTACAGCCCGGCGTTTGTTCCCTGCCGGATTAATTTTGTTTGTGAGATATCTAATTTATCAACCGGCATGTAATTCTTTGTCACAAGCTGGAAGTGCATATGGTCGGGAGCCGACGCCCCGCTTCGCGGCCCGTTATAAAATACGGTATACGAATCGAGCGCTTCCGCCAAATCGAGCATATCTCCCAAACGCCCCCCAATCGCCTGCTCTACATGCTGCCGGGCGGGTACGGTAAAATGTTGCGGGAATATAGGGAAAGGATTGCACAGAATCAGGTAATCTTCTCCGAACGGCACGGATACCTGTTCGGCCGGCCGGTTCGCGGAGCAAAGGAAGCATTTCCTTTCCCGTATAGACCGGGCGTCTGTCTTCGCTCCCAGCGAAACGATACGCGACGGGTTAAACTGTACGGTAACAGGCAGCCCGTCAATCTCCAATGTTTTTATCTGCACTTGCTTAAACAATTCGTAATTGTCTCTTAGCAAAGGCCACGATTTTACTTGCTGTATAAACAGTTCGTTTAGTTGCGTCGCTTCAACTTTCTTTTCCTGATGCATGATTGGCTTTTATGCGGGCTTCCAGTTCCCAGGTTCTGATTTTATCTTTATAGGTATTGTGCCGGTTTATTCCCGTTACGTCCAGCGACGCGTCGGAATTATCGTCCCAGCGGCGGCAAAGGTACAACACGTCGTAAATGCGCCCTATCCGGTATTCGCGGCTGATACGCAGCCCCAGCGCATAGTCTTCGCCATAACTGGTATCGGGCAGCTTAATCCTCCTCAAAAGGGGTGTGTAGAAAGCCCTGGGCACCCCAAACCCGTTGATACGCAAGGCGTTGTTGCGCCCGTTATCCGGCGTCCATTCCTTATGGTCTACAACGCCCGGCGGTATCGTTTCCATCTCAAAGCTGGTCATCCGGTAGGTTCCTGCTACCATGCCGCATTGCTGTTCGTAGAAAGCGTCTGCTATCTTCTGCAAGGTATCTTCGCCGCTGTATACATCGTCGCTGTCAAGCTGTACGGCAAATCTTCCGCATGCCCGGTGGCATACGCCCAGGTTCCAGCATCCCCCGATACCCAGGCCCTTCCGTTCGGGGCGGATGTGGATAATACGTTTGTCGGCAAACGACGCTATTACCTCAGATGTTCCATCCGTAGAATGATTGTCTATAATAATCAGGTTGAAAGGGAAAGACGCCCGTTGCTTCAATACCGACCGTATAGCGTCCGCAATCGTACGAACCCTGTTCAGTACCGGAATGATAACCGATACTTCCGTCTCGAAGGTTTCTTCGTTAAAATCAATTGTTTTAAATACAGGCGCAAGGAATCCGCCCGTTTGTTTCAGGTGTTCGGTGCAAGCCTTCTCCATTTCTATCTGTACGTCCCGGTTTTTAGGGTCTACATAATCAAACTGCTTCTCGCCCGATTTCCGCGTATCTGTTTCTACTTCCGTATACAGGTATTCGTTGATATGCACCAAAGGAGCTTGCCGCGAAACCCTCAGCCGCAAGTCATACAATCCCGCATACCGGTAGTCCGCCGGCATGGAAGCAACCGCCTCCTTCAACGCAACGCTCCTGTAAAGCAAAAGAGACCCGAAGTCGAAGTCATCCCTCAAACTCCCTTTCTGGTAATCAATTACAGGATGAGGCGTTAGCTTTCCCGCTTTCAACTCATAATAATCGGCATACGCCATCCCGGCCGTAGTATCGTCGGCAATCCCGACCATACGCTCCAAAGCAAACATGCCCAGCTCCAACGCCTCCCGTTTGGTATAAATAAGCGTATAATCCGTCGTTGATTCAGCCGCTATCTCTTTCATCGTACGAGCGCTCCATACATCTTCCGTCCGAAGCATGGAGCAAAAGGGAATAGCGGCAGCGTTCGGATTGTCCGTCATCAGGCAGATCGCATTCGCCAGTCCGGATTCATTCAAAACAGCCGCCGTCCGGCGCGTACTCTCCACCTCCCCGTAAGGAATAAAACAGTTGATTCGTTTCATCATTATTTTTTATGTGCAAATGTATTGAAAAATACCCTTTTCGTACACCATGCTCAGGAGAATTTGCCTTATTTTTGCAGATATACAAAAACGTAAAAGAATCCATATGAAAATACTGATTTACGGAGCCGGAATTGTAGGAAGCGCCTACGGCTGGCAATTGTCGGAAGCAGGCCACGAAGTAACCGTTTTAGTCAGGCCGGAAAAGAAACAAACCGTTAAGGAAAAAGGAATCTGCATTCATTGTACAGACTTTAGAGGAGGGCAAAAAAAGATAAAGGAGGTTGTTTTCAGGCCCGACGTCATAGACTCGCTATCCGCAGACAACCCTTTTGAATACATTATTGTGACGACAAACAATCTTCATTTGAACGAGATACTCCCCGTTCTTTCCGCATCGGCAGGGAAAGCGCATATTCTTTTCTTTCAAAACATGTGGGTCAACGACCTGGCTATGATTGAAACCTGTCTTTCCAGAGAACAGTATTTTTTCGGATTCCCTTTTATGACAGGAGGGGGGCGCGACGCCGACGGCATACATAGCGTAATCTCCGGATTAAAACAATCGCATACGCCCTTAGGCGAATTAAACGGAGAGACATCCGTACGGGTGCAGAAAATAGCCGGAGCATTAGAAAAAGCCAATCTGAAACCTGTTGCGTACAATCACATTAAAAGCTGGCTTATCACCCATTATGCCGTTGCGGCCGGATTGTCTGCGGGAATAATGAAAGCAAAAAGCGGACAAAATTTTGCAGGTAACTCCACTATTCTTAAAGAAACAATAAAAGCGATCAGGGAAGGATTAGAGGTTTGCCGGAAATCAGGCATTAATCCAAAAGCGGAAAAAGCTGCCAGGCTTTATTATTTACCTTTCTTTATCGCCATCCCGATAGCGAAGAAGGTTTACAGTAACGAAGCGCTATGCCTTATGTTCGACGGGCATACGCAACATTCGCCCGGCGAGATAAAGCGAATGGTTGAAGACATTATTGCAGACGGCGAAAGATACAATGTTGAAGTTCCCATTCTTAAACGGATGAAAGAGGTAATATTCAAATGCGTTTGAGTCCCCTTGCCGGAACAGGGTGGAAGGCAGAAACACTGTTTTTTGTGCTTTATCAGCATTGCGAAGACTGAAAAAACAGTATAATGTCTTCGGTAAACTATTATAGTGGTTTGGTAAAGACATAATAGTGGTTTACTAAAGACGTCGTAATGGTTTACCGAAGGCGCCACAATGATTTTTTTTGCTAAAACAGAATCACGGATTTTTATTCAATACCGTTCAGTGTAGTAGAAAAAATGTCGTTTTCGTATGATAAGCTGCCTGTCTGACCTCTTTTTTCGCCCCTTCTTTCAGCTTCCAGCTTGTTTATAAATACATGGTTTACAGAATA
>JAITRG010000237.1 GCA_031288515.1 Tannerellaceae bacterium | reverse complement strand
AAAAATTCAAATAATTATGCTAAATGAAATATATTCCTGTAAGCCTTCTTTTCTCGTCTTTTAGTGCTTGCCGGTAGTATGTACTTTTGCATAAAAATAAAAAGATTGATTTATGCAATTAGATCAACGTAAGAAACATGAGTTTTGGATAAGAAATGTCCTCTTAGGGTAAAAAACACAGTGAAAAAAATGGCAAACATAGATGTTTTGATTATATTTATACACTCTTGTCCGATTAAAAGCTGGGATTATTTTTATTGGCGGTGATCTAAAAAATATGCTTTAAATCGGACATATCCGCAATTGATGTAAAAGAAAGCGAGATTATACTCAAACAAAGTTGGTTTACAACAGGCAGCAGAATCATGTCGAAGGCTTGCAACCTATATTTTCCGCAAACCATTTCCTTTTGAGTATAAATGCTTTAAAATGATTATATAATTTCTTTAAAAAGCAACAGGTTTTCCGGAAAGTTCTCCAGATACGATGTTTTAATCTGCAATTATTCCCTTCGATACCAACCGTATCGGCTTTGCCTGTAATGTGATTATCTTTCTGAAATACTACGATAGGAGCAATGGAGCATTATTTTTATTGTCATGCTGTAACGATAATACTTTGTTCACTAATTGCCAATATTTTATACTATACAAATGTAAAACAGATAGTACAGGAAAAGCAAGTTTGGTTAAAGGATATTGAAAATTAATGATATTTTTGTAGGAGATGTGATAATTAGCTCTAAATTTGGGGCTGTACTTGTGAAAAACGAAATGATTGAAAAGTATACCTTGAAAGAATTAGATAAAGATACTGCCCGGAAAACCATCTGTATTCAAATCGATCCGGCGGATAATGTGGTTGTTGCCCTGGAAAATCTTTCCAAGGGCCACCCGTTGCATATAAACGGGATAACCCTTGTGTTGCAGCAGGATATTCCCGCCGGGCATAAAATCGCCTTACGGCATTTCAATACCGGCGACTGCATCGTCAAGTACGGATATCCTATCGGCCACGCCACCCAACCGGTTGTTGCCGGCGCCTGGGTAAATGAGAAAAATATCACGACAAACCTCGGAGGCTTGCAGGATTACGACTATCATCCCCAGCCGGCGCCGGTATTGCCCGGCAAGGAAGAGCTTAGTTTTAAAGGATACCGCCGCAAAAACGGCGAGGCAGGGATTCGCAATGAACTGTGGATTATCCCTACGGTAGGCTGCGTGAACGGGATTGCGCAGCAATTAGCCGGCATGCTTCAGCGGGAGACGCAAGGAGCGGGTGTGGATGCGATTGTAGCTTTCCCGCACAATTATGGCTGTTCCCAATTAGGGGAAGACCATGAAAACACCCGGAAAATACTCCGGGATATGGCGCTCCATCCGAATGCCGGCGGCGTATTGATTGTAGGCTTAGGGTGCGAAAACAATCAAATAGGCGCTTTCCGCGAATTGCTGGGCGAATTTGATACGGAACGTATCCGCTTCATGGAAACCCAGAACGTAGCCGACGAATTGGAAGCCGGCATGCAGTTGCTGCGCGGATTATACGATTTGGCGTCGGGCGACGTACGTACGGACATTCCCACAGGAGCGCTTCGCGTAGGGCTGAAATGCGGCGGCTCCGACGGCTTTTCCGGCATAACGGCCAATCCGCTGCTGGGCGTTTTCTCAGACTACTTGGTTGCGCAAGGCGGCGCTACCGTCCTGACCGAAGTGCCCGAAATGTTCGGCGCCGAAACGATACTGATGAATCGTAGCGAATCGAAAGAGGTATTCGACAAAGCCGTTCATCTGATTAATGACTTCAAACGCTACTTTATCGAAAACAAACAGTCTGTATACGAAAACCCTTCTCCCGGAAATAAAGCCGGCGGCATATCCACATTAGAAGAGAAATCGCTGGGCTGTACCCTGAAAGCCGGCCATTCGACCGTAAGAAACGTACTGCGATATGGCGACCGCTTGCATACGGACGGGTTAAACCTGTTGAGCGCTCCCGGAAACGATCTGGTAGCCGCTACGGCTTTAGCATCCGCCGGATGCCAGTTGGTATTGTTCTCCACAGGACGCGGAACGCCGTTCGGAACGTTTGTCCCGACGGTTAAGATAGCGACAAACACTAACCTGTTCGCCTGCAAACCAAACTGGATTGATTTCAATGCCGGGACGCTGCTGGAAGGCGAAACAATGGAGTCGGCGGCCAAAAGGTTTATCCGGTTTGTCTTAGAAATAGCCGGCGGCGCATATACGAATAACGAGGAAAATAATTACCGGGAGATAGCTATATTTAAAACCGGCGTAACCTTGTAGAGTTTAGTTTATAAAGTAAAGATATATAATTGTATGAAAGCATTCATGAACGAAGATTTCCTGTTGACAACGGCTGCTGCACAGATTCTGTATCACAATCATGCCGCCAGGATGCCCATTATCGACTATCATTGCCATTTAATCCCTCAAATGGTGGCAGACGATCATCGGTTCCGCTCGCTTACGGAAATATGGTTGGGCGGCGATCACTACAAATGGCGTGCGATGCGGGCCAACGGCGTAGACGAGAAGTATTGCACAGGGGATGCTTCCGACTGGGAGAAGTTTGAAAAATGGGCGGAAACCGTTCCTTACGCCATGCGCAACCCTCTGTATCACTGGACGCATCTGGAACTGAAAACGGCTTTCGGCATCGATAAGATCGTCAGCCCCGCTACGGCCCGGAAGATATATGACGAATGTAACGAAAAGCTGAAACTCCCCGAATACTCGGCCCGGGGCATGATGCGCCGCTACAAAGTAGAAGTGGTATGTACGACCGACGACCCGACGGATAGCCTCGAATACCATAAGAAAACCCGCGAATCGGGATTCGAAATAAAGATGCTACCCACCTGGCGGCCGGATAAAGCCATGGCGGTAGAATCGCCGGCCCACTTCAGAAGTTATGTCGAATCGCTTTCAAACGTAAGCGGCGTTACGGTCAGTACGTTCTGCGATATGATTGCCGCCTTGCAGCAACGGCACGATTTCTTTGCAGCGAATGGTTGCAGGCTGTCCGACCACGGCCTCGAAACGTTTTATGCGGAAGCATACACGATGGATGAAGTAAAAGCGATCTTCAACAAAGTATATGGAGGCAAAGAGTTAACCCATGAAGAAATACTGAAATTCAAATCGGCCATGCTGGTTATCTTCGCCGAAATGGATTGGGAAAAAGGCTGGGTGCAACAGTTCCATTACGGCGCAATCCGCAACAACAACACAAAAATGTTCCGCCAGACAGGGCCGGATACCGGCTTTGATTCTATCGGCGAATTTAATACGGCCAAAGCCTTGTCCGTATTCCTCGACAGGCTGAACGCCTCCGGCAAACTGACTAAAACAATCGTATACAACCTGAATCCGTGCGCCAACGAAGTGATCGCCACCATGCTTGGTAATTTCCAGGACGGGACAATCCCCGGAAAACTGCAATTCGGTTCGGGCTGGTGGTTCCTCGATCAGAAAGACGGCATGCGGAAACAGATGAATGCCTTGTCTGTGCTGGGATTGTTAAGCCGTTTTGTAGGTATGTTGACCGACTCGCGCAGTTTTCTTTCCTATCCCCGCCATGAATACTTCCGCCGTACACTTTGCGATTTGCTGGGGACGGATATAGAGAATGGAGAACTTCCTTCCGGCGAAATGTCATTCATCGGACAGATGGTAGAGAACATCAGTTATTATAATGCTAAAAAATTCTTTATGTTTTAAATATGAAAAATAAAATTGTAACTTTTGGGGAGATTATGTTGCGCCTGGCAACACCTGATTACCTGCGTTTCAATCAAGCGCCGCAATTCAATGCCTCTTTTGGCGGAGGCGAGGCCAACGTAGCCGTTTCATTAGCCAATTATGGACTGGAAACGGTATTTATTACCCGCCTGCCCGATAATGATATCGCACGCGCATGCGTCATGGACCTGCGTAAATATAATGTAGGGGTTGAACGCATCGTCTACGGAGGCGAACGGCTGGGTATCTATTTCCTGGAAACAGGGGCCGTAGCCCGCGCCGGCAAAGTAGTATACGACCGCGCCCATTCTTCTGTCTCGGAGATTAAGCCCGGAATGGTTAATTGGGAAGAAGCGCTGGAAGACGCCAAATGGTTTCACTGGACAGGCATCACCCCGGCCTTGTCGCAAGGCGCAGCCGACGCTTGCCTGGAAGCGATTCGAACAGCCAGTAAATTAGGCGTAACCGTATCCTGCGACTTGAATTTCCGTAAAAACTTATGGAAATACGGGAAAAAAGCGTCGGAAATAATGCCGGCCCTCACAGAAGGATGCGACATTATCCTCGGTAATGAAGAAGATTGCGAAAAGGTATTTGGCATCAAACCGGAAGGCTTTGACGTAAACGCCACGCACGGCGAAGTAAATGCAGCCGAATTTGAATCGGTTTGCACCCAGATGCAGGCGCGTTTCCCAAGAGCGAAGAAAGTGATCATCACCTTACGCGGAGCAGTCAATGCCAACCATAACACATGGGGAGGCGTATTATATGCCGAAGGAAAACTGTATCAATCCAAACGTTATGATATAACTCATATTGTAGACCGCGTAGGAGGAGGCGATTCCTTCATGGGAGGATTGATTTATGGCCTCAACGCCTACCCGGGCGATAATCAGAAAGCCCTGGAATTTGCCGCCGCCGCTTCATGTCTGAAACATACCGTCTACGGCGACTACAACCAGGTAACCGTAGAAGAAGTAGAAAAACTAATGGCAGGCGACGGATCCGGGAGGGTGAACAGATAAGTTATAAGTCGAACGTTATAATTAATAATTCAAAAGTAAACAAGGTGGCTAAATTTAATAAGATAAAAGTGATCAGTACGATGGCAACCACAAAGATGGTTCCCGTTTTCTATGATGAAAATACCGAAACGGCCTGCAGGGTGGCGAAAGCCTGCTATGAGGGCGGAGTTCGTGCGTTTGAATTTACGAACAGGGGCGACTTCGCTCAGGGTGTATTTGCCGGGTTAATTAAATATGCGGCGAAAGAATGTCCGGAACTGATTCTGGGAATCGGGTCGATTATTGACGCTCCTACGGCGGCATTATATATGCAGTTAGGGGCTAATTTCGTTGTAGGCCCTTACTTCAATATTGAAATTGCCAGGATTTGTAACCGTCGTTTGGTACCTTATATTCCGGGATGCGGGTCGGTAACCGAAATAGGCAATGCGCAGGAGGCCGGATGCGACGTCTGCAAGGTATTCCCGGCCGGTAATGTGGGCGGCCCGTCGTTTGTGTCGAATATAAAGGCGCCGTTGCCCTGGTCGCAGATAATGGTAACCGGCGCCGTTGAACCTGCCGAAGAAAACCTGACAGCCTGGATGAAAGCCGGAGTAACCTGCGTAGGCATGGGTTCCAAACTATTCCCTAAGGAAGTTATTAAAGCGGGGAGATGGGATGAGATAACCAAACTTTGCCGATACGCGCTCTCTATTATTCAATAATAACAACAACAAATACCATGAACGTAACAACTACCTCCCGGCAAAAAATGAGCAACTACCGATGGATGATATGCGCGATGCTCTTTTTTGCCACAACCATTAATTATCTGGACAGGCAAGTACTGTCGCTGACATGGCCCAAGTTCATCGGGCCGGAGTTTGGATGGACGAACGACGATTACGGGAATATCACTGCTTGGTTTTCAATACTTTATGCCGTTTGTATGCTGTTTGCCGGGAAATTCGTGGACTGGATGGATACGAAAAAAGGATTCCTCTGGGCCATTGGCGTCTGGTCGGTCGGCGCATGTTTGCACGCCTACTGCGGCATCGCGACATCGGGGATTCTGACCGGCGAATGGCTGGTGAATTTTGCCGAAGCAAAAGAGATTATCTCTCATGTCGGCGACGGGGCGATGGTTGTCAGCGTCAGCGTGATTCTGTTTATCTCCGCGCGGTTTGTGCTGGCGCTCGGCGAAGCGGGCAACTTCCCGGCGGCCATCAAGGCTACGGCCGAATATTTTCCGAAAAAAGACCGTGCTTTCTCGACCAGCATCTTCAATTCGGGAGCCACGATCGGCGCCATGATTGCCCCGGCGTCCATACTCTACATCGCCGAACTGTGGGGCTGGGAAGCAACGTTTATCATCATTGGTCTGCTGGGATTCGTCTGGATGGCATTCTGGGTGTTTGTATACAAGAAACCCGAACAACATCCGAAAGTGAATGTAGCCGAACTGGAATATATACAGCAGGACAAGCTGACGGACCAGGTCGTTGAAAACGAACGACAGGGCAAAAAGTTGTCGTTTACCCAATGCTTCCGCTTCAAACAGACGTGGGCGTTTGCATTCGGCAAGTTCATGACCGACGGCGTCTGGTGGTTTTACCTGTTCTGGATGCCCAAATACCTGCAAACCGTTTTCCATCTGGAAGGCGTCGACCAGGTGCTTCCGCTTACGGCGCTCTATACCATCGTCATGATTTCCATCTATGGCGGCTGGCTACCTTCGTATTTTATCGGCAAGAAAGGGATGAATCCGTACGCCGGGCGCATGCGCTCGATGCTGATATTTGCCTTCTTCCCGCTGCTGGCGCTCTTTGCGCAGCCGCTGGGCGGATATTCATACTGGCTACCGGTCATTATCATCGGCATTGCGGCGGCGGCGCATCAGGCATGGTCGGCCAATATTTTCTCGACGGTAGGCGACATGTTCCCGAAGACGGCCATCGCCACGATTACCGGCATCGGCGGAATGGCGGGCGGACTGGGTTCGTTCTTTATCCAGAAATGTGCGGGTAAGCTCTTTGACTATGCCGGCCGGACAAAAATGAGTTTCCTCGGCTTCGAAGGCGAACCGTCCGGTTACTTTATGATTTTCATCTTTTGCGCCGTAGCCTATCTGATCGGCTGGGTTGTAATGAAATCGCTGGTTCCTAAATACAAACCTGTTGTTCTATGAGATTGAAATTAGTATTACTCCCCTTTATCCTCTTTTTGTGCCGTTTAACTGCAACTGCCCAATGGCCTGTCGATACTACGTTATCACTGCGGAACGTCATTGTGCAAGGCGCATATTTCGGTGGCCTCGGCGGGGGTGAATTGCAGCAGTTAACCATTGAAAACAACCTGAGTAGCCTGACAGGCGCTACAGCCGAAGCGGCCAGGCAACTCCCTTCTCTTCTTACGGATATAGAAGGGGGGATTACCTATCGAGGCTCTGTCAGAGCAGGAGTAGTATTAAACGGTATCCCATACGGACTTTTGGAAGAATATAGCGGCGATGTACTGATACAATTGCCCGCTTTATTCTTCGAGCGTATAACATTGACGGCTTTTCCTCCCATCGGGCATATGCCGGATGGCGACGCCGGCGTGCTTACTCTTTTACCGGCTGCTTCCGCATCGCCGGCCTCACCCTTGCGGGTCGTTCTCGGCGCCGGATTACAGGAGCGCTACAATACGGGAGTAGCCGCCGGTTTTCATCCCGACAAGTTCCATATCGCCGCTAAATACAATTACCGGAAAGAATACCGCGAACGAAGTTTTCAAAAGACAACAACCAACAATACCGGAACTGCCGAAATGGACAACAACGCTTCTGCACGCCCGGACGTACACCTGGCCGATTTGTCTGTCGGCTATGATCTTACGCCGCAGGATATGCTGAAAGCCTATGGACTTTATCACCGGATGGCATACGACCGGTATGGAGGCATTAATAACACCCGGAAGAATCCGGCAGGGGAGGTAGTAAATAAAATGCTCCGCCATCGTTTCAACCGCCAGCAGCAAGACGCTTATGCAGCGGAAGCGCAATGGCTGCATGGATTCGGCAGCCCGCAGGAACAGTTGGAAGTACTTTTCAATTACAATAACTTCTCGTACGACGAAAACAATGACTTTAAAAACGAAAAGCCCGAAACCGGAGCCATCATCGCACAAGATCAATTGTTTGCAGACCATACAAAAAAGAATTACTATTTTACAGCCTCCTACCGGAAACCGTTTGTTTCGGGCTTGCTGTTCAATGGCGGTTATACCGGAAGATTCAGGGACGAATCATACACGGCAAACGCCTGCGATCTGAAGGAAGGCATATGGCAACCCAATGAAGCAAAATCAAACGCCTATTCCTTTGAGCGTTATACGCAGATGCTGTTTGCTTCTTTGGAAAAACACGTTAACCGCTTCTTCGCCGACATGGGATTACAGGTAGAATACCAAACGCAGAAAGCAGAAAAAAACGCGCAATCCGGCGTCCGTTTATACCCGCGTATAAAAGCGGCTTATCAAACAAGGGAAACAGATGAGCTGTCAATCAAATACATACAACGGGTAAACCGCCCCTATGGGACAGACCTGAACCCATTTACAGACAGGAGCGACGCCACCTATATCAAACAGGGGAATCCTGATTTGAAAAACGAATACGTACACACGCTGGAACTCGCCTATCAGTTTAGCGCCCCCCGCTTCCGGCTCTCTCCCGCCTTATATTACCGGAACAAACAAAACCGCATCATGGATATGGCCATCGAACAGGAAGGAGAAATGATCTGGAGGAAAGAAAATATGGGGAAAGCCCAAACAACCGGCTTCGAACTATCCGGAAACCTGCACCCGGTAAACCCGTTGACAATAGGCTTCTCAACCAATATATACAAGGATGAAATAGACGGAAGGCAGATAGGATACGACGAAAAGAAATCGCTCGTCTGCTGGGATATCAAAGGAAATATCAACCTGGCCATAACTTCCTCAACCATGTTGCAGGCAGACGGTTTTTACGTATCCGACCAGTTAACGCCGCAAGGAAAGATAAAAAGCCGTTTCGCCCTCAACGCCGGCCTGTCTCACTACCTGCTAAAACAAAAGCTACGTATCAACCTAAGCGTACAAAACATTTTCGATAGCCTCAAAGAAACAACAATCATCGATACCAGCCAAACCCAAATGAAGCAGGTCCGTAACCGCGACGCCCGCGTCGCCTGGCTTTCGCTGGGATATTGGCTGTAAGAAGAAATCTGATTCGCGGTAAACCTCTGTTAGCGGCAATCTAACCTCTCTTCAGCCAGTTTACTGATTATCTTTGCTTTTTCCCTGAATACAATTTCGCTGTCAAATTCTGTTGCGCCGCCAATGTCTTCTCCCATACTTGTCCAAACGCCGTTACAGTTATAAAAGTACCACAAACCATAACCCCAGGAATCAAGGTAAGCGTCATTTACAATTCCTGCTAATTTATTGTCGTATAGAAATATTTTTTGTATGCCGATATTCAACACCTTGTTTTTTTTCGCTTCGTTTATGTCGGGATTATTTAGTAGAGAAGAGTTCATTTCTGATACATATGCGTTTAATGGAGATGATGTATCATTGGTATCTGATAAATCATTTATTTTCTTTTTTACAGGCAGGGAAGAATAACTGCCTTCAGGGAGTGCATTTTTCCGCAATAAAATTCTGGATTCCATTTTTTGCGATTTTATTTTTCCCTTCTCAATACTAACAAAATAAGAGTTGTATTTGTTGCTTTGGCTGACAAACTCCGTCGCTTTCCCATTCTTGAAAAGGATTCCGGCTAATTCATCATTGGCATATCCAAAAGGTATTTTTCTTTCTATAATCATCCGATGATACAATTCCTTTCTGTTTTCCTGCGAATAGTGAGGGCAATTGCTATAAGGTAAAACGCCAAGCCCGTCGACGATACTTAGGTTTAAAGGGCGGGAGTCGCTAATCCCATTTTGAAACCAGCAGATAGAACCGGCGCTTCCTCCTGCTATGACTATCCCTTTTTTCAGCGCTTTTTTCAGAATGATATCTATACCTTGCGCTTTCCAGATACCGAGCATATTTAATGTATTACCTCCGCCAACCACAATAGCGTCGGAATTAAGTAAGATATCTTCAAAAGATTGATTCTTTTCCGAAGAACTCACCCATACTTTGAGAATAATAGTATCTATTTTTAATACGTTACAAATATTCCCCCAATAGTTAATGTTATCCTGACTGTCGGCGCTTGCAGTCGGCAAATAGCAGATTTTCGGATTTTCTTTCGCCGTCAGATCAGCTATGTATTCAACAAACTTTAAATTAATATCGCCTCCCCAAATAAAAATGACCTCCTCTTTTTCACTGGTATTTTGCTGTGCCTTTAAACTTTCCATTCCTGTAACAGAAAACGCTGAAAGTATAAGGAAGACGAATATTCTTTGTTTCATTGCCCTGATGCCTGATAAGTTGTTACCATAGCAAAATTACTGAATTTTTACAAATACCTCTAAGCTATCTCTTAAAATCTTTACTTTTATTGTATTCCGACCTCTTTTTTTATACGCTTCTTTCAGCCGAAAATCAGGTTTTTGCGTAAAGTTATTTTAATTATTAACCCCAAAACTGTAAATCCATTTCAGAAGAAGTCAGGTTGACAAAAGGAAAAAAAACGATTACGACGCCTTTACCAAGCCATTACGACGCCTTTAGGGAACCATTATAATACTTTGGTAAAGACGTCATATTAGTTTGCTCAACACATTATAATGATTTTTTTTGCAAAAACGCAGTTGCGGATTCTTATTCAATACCGTTTAAATTAGTTAAGGGAGGGTTGCTTTTGCATGATAACCCGCCTGTATGAGTACTTTTTTTCCTCTTCTTTCAGCTTCCAG
>JAITRG010000228.1 GCA_031288515.1 Tannerellaceae bacterium | reverse complement strand
GCCGCCGATGCGGGCACAAAGTCATCCATGATAACCGATGAAAATGAAACCAATGTAATTAACGATGTGCGCGTGCTTATTTTTAGTAATGTTACCGGAGATATAGAGGTGGATACGAGCCTGACCACATCGCCTGGTAATTCCATGATAACTATACCTATAATATCAGGATCCAAACGAATTTTAGCCATAGCGAATGCCGGTAATGGTATGTTGCCGGCCAAAGGGAGCGCCAATACTTACGCCGACTTTAGCGGCGCTATTTATAATATAAGCAATACCGTTCCTGTAAGCGACCCTGCGACCGGTATCGACAACCTAAGCAATCTGGTGAAGCCTGCCGGTTATGTGATGACTAATTCTACAATGAGTTCTCTCATAAGTGTTCAACCCGGTGTGACTGCCGCTGATTCGCAGGATCCATCAAGCCCCAATCATGTATCTATCGACCTTCAACGGGCAGTGGCTAAAGTGGCAGTGTCTCAGGATGCCGACGCCTCTTCCCTGACCGCTTTCGACGGAAGTGGTACGCTATCTGATTTGAAATACAGTATAACCACTGTAAATCGTTCTCTTTATTTATTTCAAAATTACGTTAATGGTGCTCTGATAACTCCCGAATATATTCCTATAGAATATGATCCTGTTTCATATTATCACTATTATAGATTCTATAATTACCATGAGTTGTTGACACGTAATTCTTCGCCAACTAAAGGGATGTTTATTTATATTACAGAAAATAACCCTTCTGTAAAAATGAAAGGAAATACAACCATTGTTGCTATCGAAGCTGTATTCAAACCTAAGAAAGGTTATTTTACTAAAGACATTAGCTACAATGCCGCATCAGGAACTTTTACTGTTACTCTATCCGAGACCGATTTGGCAACTGCTTCCGATATATATAGATTTACCGGACAATGGGTGACAGGCCTTAATGAAGGTACTCTTCTGGCCGGAGTTGACGCCGGCAAACTTGCCAGAAAGGTTACATATCATCTGTTAAATCCTACCGTACCTCCCAAAGCAAGCCTTGACGACCCTGCATATGCAGCAATAACAGACAGTCAGGTAGCAACATACTTTGACAAATATACAGACGGGAAGTGTTATTATCGTGTGGGTATAGGAAGTCAATCAGGCAGTCAAGTTGATTCTACGGTAAGACGAAACCATTATTACGATGTAGTAATAACTGGTTATAGGAAATTAGGAGTTTCTCAAATGAAAATGTTGATCGAACCGGAAAGCGGAATATTACTGCAAGGCGGGACTAACATCACCGCTTCATTCAACATACTGGAGTGGACCGGCTATCAGGTTATTGGCCCCGGATAAATAAAAAAAGGAAGAAGGGAGCCGGAGTGATGCGATAGTCCCTCCGGGTTCCCTTTTTTTCCTTCAAAATTTCAAACAATATCGGTTCGTTAAGAATTGACGCCGTAGAGCGCCTGGGATGGATAACCCCGTTCAAGCCGAAGGCGCAGTTTGGGATAGAAAGCGCTTTCTCTATAGCTGACGAGTAGGGGAGAGTTCGCTCTATCCCGGGCTGCGCTCCGCTTGCGGTTATCGACCTTAAACGTCTCGACGTAAACCGCAAAGTAAAGTATGCATAAAACTACCACGTAAATGAGTATAAGCAACCTTGTTATCAATTTTAGATATCTGCGGCGTCGGCGGCGTAATCATAAAAGCATCCGTAGAAACGGACGCTCTCTTTTACAATGCCGCCTCATATTCCACTTTTGAAGGATTGCCCACCCGTTTGGAGGCGTTCAACACTTCGATACCGGCAATCTGCCCGTCGGCGGTATAATCGAATAATTCCTTTTTTCTCTTCATCGCTTTCATGAATAGCCTCATCGCTGAACGATATGTAAAGGATATCCTGCGCTCTGTCATATTTTACTGTTTTTTTTTCCTGTAAAGAAAATCTTTTCGCGACGGCGTATTACTTTATTGATTGGTTCCGGATAATACAAGAAAACTGCCTTCACTGTTTATGGCCGTGAAGGCAGTATCAACTTGAGGTTTTGAAAAAAACGTAAATCTAAAAAACGTAAATTTAATCATCCGGTTTGGGTTAATGAAAATTTCACCTTAACGTAAACTGGTTCATCTTTTGGTTTTGTATATCCTTCTATTGGAAGGCTTTCATTTATAAAACAATCTGATACGGATTTGGATTAAGGCGTTTGGATAGATTAAGAAGGAAATTACGTTCTTTAAGAATCGGGCAGGAAGTTAACCGCCCAAACAGTATAATTTACAACTTGCAGGGGGCGCCGCTTGTAAATCTTTCAACTGCCTGATTAGAATTTACAACAAAACGTGACGAACCGGACAGATTCAAACTAACCGGACGTTTTTATGGTTGAATCAAATGAAATACTTAATTTTGTGAACGAACAACAGAGCTAAAGAATCGGCAGCATAATAATGACATTACATAACATTAATTCGGAAGAAACATCCAGACGCAGGGTTTCGACCGTTATTTCATAGACAAATTGAATAATTGAACGTATTGTATGACAAAAAATAAATTCAGGAAGAGTAAGAAACCAGCCCAAAGGGATGGTAAACGAATGAAAAAGCAGGCCATGATACAGGCCGTTATCGCCGCGTTCCAGTCGGCGCCCAAAGAGCTTTTTAATTACAAGCAAATAAGTAACAGGATTGGCGTTGAAAGCCAGGTGCAAAAACTGATGATAGTAGACATACTCTACGACCTGGCAGCCGATGGGTTCATCGCAGAAACGGATCGCGGGCGGTATCGCCTCAATAACCTGGGGACGATTGCTTCGGGCGTTTTTCAGCGGAGAAGCAACGGCAAGAACTCTTTTGTTCCCGAAGATGGCGGCGCGCCGGTATTTGTTGCCGAACGCAATTCGGGCCATGCCATGCACGGGGATAAGGTAAAAGTGCAACTGCTGGCTAAGCGGAAAGGCGCCGAACCGGAGGCGGAAGTGATGGAAGTTCTCGAACGCACGGAGCAGACGTTTGTCGGCAAGCTGCAGGTTGCCAAAGGTTTTGCCTTTCTCGTCACCGAAGATAAAACATTGGCCAACGATATCTTTATCCCCAGAGATAAACTGAGAGGGGGGAAAGACGGCGACAAGGCCGTTGTCCGTATCATGGAATGGCCGGAAGGCGCGAAGAATCCGCTGGGCGAAGTAATCGACGTACTGGGAAAAGCCGGGCAAAATACGGCCGAGATGCATGCGATCCTTGCCGAGTTCGGCCTTCCGTATAAATACCCCGCCGCGGTAGAGAAAGCAGCCGATAAGATACCGGAAGAAATACCGGAGGAAGAAATCGCCAGGCGGGAAGACTTCCGTAAGGTAACGACCTTTACCATAGACCCCAGGGATGCAAAAGACTTTGACGACGCCCTGTCTGTAAGAAAACTCCCGAATGGCAACCGGGAAGTAGGGGTACACATTGCCGACGTCACCTACTACGTAAAGCCGGAGAGCGTCATCGAGCGTGAAGCCGCAAGCCGGGCTACGTCCGTTTATCTGGTAGACCGCACGATTCCCATGCTTCCCGAGAGGCTGGGCAATTTAATCTGCTCGCTCCGCCCGGATGAAGAGAAGCTGTGTTTCTCGGTTATTTTTGAGCTGGACGGGAATGCGGAGGTGAAAAACTACCGGATCAAACGAACCGTTATCAGAAGCGACCGGCGGTTCACCTACGAAGAGGCGCAGCAAATCATCGAAACAGGCAAAGGCGACTTTAAAGAAGAGATACTGGCCATGAACGAACTGGCCGGGAAACTGCGCGCCAGACGCTTCAGGGAAGGAGCTATCAATTTCGACCGCTATGAGGTGAAATTTGAAATTGACGAAAACGGAAAGCCGCTCAACGTCTATTTTAAGGAAGCGAAAGAATCGAACAAATTAGTGGAAGAATTTATGCTCCTGGCCAATAAAACGGTAGCCGAGTTTGCAGGCCGCGCGCCGAAAGGGAAAACGCCCAAAACGTTCGTCTATCGCATTCACGACTTGCCCGACCCGGATAAGATGGAAAACTTTGCGGAATTTGTCCGCCGTTTCGGTTATAAGGTAAAGACGGAAGGGCAAAAGAGCGACGTATCGAAGGGTATCAATAAACTGCTGGATACCGTCCAGGGAAAACCGGAAGAAAACCTGATAGAAACGCTGGCCATCCGCGCCATGCAGAAAGCCCGCTACTCGACCGCAAACGTGGGGCATTACGGACTGGCGTTCGAGTATTACGCACATTTTACGTCTCCCATCCGCCGCTATCCCGATATGATGGCGCACCGCCTGCTGGAGCGCTATCTTGCCGGCGGACGCAGCGCGGCAAAAGCCAGATATGAAGAGCTGTGCACCCACAGTTCGGGCATGGAACAACTGGCCGCCAATGCCGAACGCGCCTCCGTCAAGTACAAACAGGTAGAGTTTATGAGCGATAAACTGGGCAAGGTATACGACGGCGTTATCTCAGGCGTAACGGAATGGGGACTGTATGTGGAGCTGAACGAAAATAAATGCGAAGGATTAGTGCCTATCCGCGACTTGCAGGACGATTATTATGAATTTGACGACAAAAACTACAGCCTGACAGGCAGACGCCATAAATATCAGTTCCGGTTAGGCGACCCGATAACCATCCGGGTAGCCCAGGCGAACCTGGAACGGAAACAACTGGATTTTGCGCTCGCTTAACGTAAGCGCAAAACCCGGTCCCCCCCCCCCCGCTATTGAAGCCATGCTTCGATCTGGCGAAGTATTTTCTCCTTCATCTCTTCCGGCATATTGCCGATACGTGAGCGATGGCTCCCGCGGGGCTGAATATAGATTTGCTCGTTTACTTTCCCTTTAAAGGCAGGTACGCGGGTAGCGCTCCAGGGGTCTACCTCGCCATATATCCAGATCATCTTCGGGTCGTTGTCTTTCAGGAAATCGTAAACCTTATGATATAAAGCCGCATCGAACGTAATTCCGGCAGCCGCAGGCGGCAGCATGATTTTACTTACATACCCATGCGTATGGCGGAGCGTAAGGTATTTCCCGAACGGTTTGGTATCGTAGCCATAATAGCCCAGCTCTCTGGCCGCCTGCACGAAGAACGAAGCGTTTGGCCGGGCTTCTGAAAAATAGTCGGGCCCGCTGATATCTATCAGGTGGTCGAACAGCATCTTATCGCCCGAATCAAGCGGAGGAATATGGCCGGTAGACGTTCCCCACTGCCAGAAGGCGAAAGAATATTCGAGCACGCAATAGTCTAACACTTCGGCCGGCGGAATTTTAAACGTCAGTCCCTTTTCCGCGCAGAACGTTTCCAGCAGCGGCAGCATGGCCTCTTTTCGTTTGAGTATTTCCAGTTGAAAGTTTTTAATCCGTTTCCTTTCCTTCCCTGTCCCTACTTTCCGGAGGAACGCCTCCTGCCTGTCGTCCTCCACAGCCCTGTTCAGCGGAGCTACGTAAGGTACGGAGAAGTCCACGTCGTCCGGGAAGTAAGCCCGGTAGATCATCGTCGTCTGCCCGCCCTTGCTAATACCGGTACTCACCCATTTGCCGGGGTAGATTTGCTTAAAGGTAGCCGTAATATGATGCAAGTCATACGCCGAGTTTTCGGCGGTAAGATACTCCCAGTCAAGCGAATCGGGCGTTGATTCGAGGAAATACCGGTGCTCCGCAAAGACGATGTTGGCATTAATGAGTTTCGACAGTTCATCCTGATAACGCGGCGTCAGGGCATAAGACCCGCCATACCCCTCCGTTATGATAACCGTCGGCCTGTCGAACCCCGCATGCCCAACAATCACCCGCTGCGTAAACGATCCCAACTCGGGGCGCCGGTGATCCAGCGGCTGGGTAATCCGCACAACATATTTCTCGGCAAAATGGTCGGACGCCAGCGCCTCCACACGCCCGACGTCTTTAAGTTGTAACAACTTATCTTTCAGTTCGCCACCGAAAGCGACCACCGAAAGCTGTAAACTAAAAAGTAATAAAAGCGATAAATGCAATAAACGTTTCATGGCTGTTAATTTTATCTGCAAACCTACAAATTTTTCAGCAAAAACCACCCCTCATATCGCATAAGTAACAAACATGCCCCCCAACGTTCTCATAACTCATCCCGATTCCACTTTAACAGATCAAAATCCAAAGCCGCCCACTTAACCCACGAGGGAAGAAGAGGAAGGAAGGAGAGAGGGCGTGGAGGGAGAAGAGGGAAGGAGAGCGTAGAGAAGGAAGAGGGGAGAAGAGCGTGGAGAGGGAAGAGGGGGGAGAGGAGCAGGGTAAGCATTCGGCGAACTACATCTCTTGAGATTTCCGCCACTGGCCGGGCAGGAGGCGGAAGAGTTCACTCTGTTTGCAATCATTGATCCGGTTCAACACGTCGGTGAGCCATTGGACA
>JAITRG010000191.1 GCA_031288515.1 Tannerellaceae bacterium | reverse complement strand
TTTTTTCCCTTTTTGCCGGCCCGATTTTTTTGCTGAAACGGGGCTGAAAGGTCTTCTTTCAGCCATAGCCGTTCATACGCAAGCGCCTGTAAGCCGGCTGAAGGCTGAAAGACGTCGCCGGACAAGCCTGTGTAATGGGGTGATGACATGGGCCTGAATAAGGGGGATGGGGGCTTTACGCTTTTGAGGAGAAAAAATTAATGCGTTAAAGCTGAAATTTATGCGTATCTCCATTGATTACCCGGCGAAACATTAATTACCCGGCGAAACATTTTTCCCTGTTAAATGCCGGGCGAGTCCTGTTTGCCTCCGGCAGGCAGATGGTCAAGCCAGTATTTTGCCATACTTTTGCGTAAATGCAAGGTGGTTCCTTCTCTTTCGTAAATACCATGGGTACGCATGGGGTAACTGATCTGGCTGAATATTTTCCCGTTTTTGATCAGTTCGTTTACTAACAGTTCGCAGTTTTGATAATGTACATTGTCATCTCCTGTTCCGTGGATAAGCAGCAGGTTCCCTTTCAGGCCGGAAGCGTACGTTATCGGAGAACCTTTACGGTAGCCTTCCGGATTATTCTGCGGCGTATTCATATAGCGTTCCTGGTAGATTGTATCATACAAACGCTGGTCGGCCACAAAAGCGATGGCTATTCCGGTGCGGAATACGTCCGGGTAGCGAAACATGCAATTCAGGGTCTGGCTTCCGCCGCCGCTCCAGCCGTTTATGCCTGTACGCGCAGGATCGATGAAGGGATACCGGCGTATCATATCCTGTATGCCCCGGCATTGGTCTTCTGCCGAGAAAGTGCCTACTTCGCCATAGATACATTTACGCCATTCGCGTCCACGGGGAGTATTTGCCCCGCGATTTTCAATGCTTACCATAATATATCCCTGATTTGCCAAATATTGCGACCAGAGATCGCCTCCTCCCCAAACGTCCTGAACGGTGGAACCGGCCGGTTCGCCATATACGTCTATAATGACCGGATATTTTTTTGCGGCATTAAAATCGACGGGTTTAATCATCCAGGCGTCTAACTCAAGGTTGCCGGACGTAACTTTTATAAATTCTTTTGAATTTACGCGTAAGGCGGCATACTGTTCTTTTGCCTTACTGTTATCCTCGATCAACCGTACAGACGCATGTTCCGGAAAAGAAACCATATCGATTACCGGCGGCGTTTGCGCGTTACTGAAGGTATGAACCGCCCATTTTCCCGAAGGAGACATATTATACCGGTGCTGGCCTGACTGACTGGCGGGACTTAACCGTTTGACTTCCCCTTTTCCGAATAACCGGGCGCTATATAAATACCGTTGCGTGAAATTATCCGGCGAAGCAATGAAATAAACAATTCCTTCCTCCATATCCATGCCGGCGAATGATATATAATCGAACGCCCCTTTGGTAACGGGAATAATCTCTTTACCGTCACGGCTGATACGATAGAGGTGGCACCAGCCGCTACGTTCGCTTTCCCAGGTGAAATAACGGTTATTTTTCAGCCACTTAATATCATCGTTTGTATTTAACCAGGCAGCGTCTGTGTCGGTGAAAATATTTACCGGCGGCTGCGGATTCCCTGTTTCGGCAATCCATATCCTGTTCGTATTCTGTTCTCTGTTGAGTTGCTGGATAAACAGTTCGTTGCTTTCGGGAATGAATTCCATACGGGGGATGTAGTTGTTTCTGGGATCTCCGGGTATATCTATCCAGGCGGTTGTTCCTCCCTGTGAAGGTATATATCCTACTTTTACCGCCGAGTTGGCAGTTCCCGCTTTAGGATATGGAAAATGGAGGATAGCAGGATAAATAGAATCTACATTATTTATAATATCAAATACGCCCGTACCTTTCGTGTCGCTCTGCCAGTAAGCAATAAATTCTCCCGAAGGGCTCCAGAGAAAACCGTCGCGGCAAGAAAATTCTTCTTCATAAACCCAGTCGAACGTGCCATTGATGACCGTTTCATTACCGTCAAACGTTAACTGGCTGATTTCCCCGCTTGCAACCTCTTCGACATAGATATTATTGTTGGAAACATACGCCACTCTGCTGCCGTCGGGAGAGAATTTGGCAAACATCAAAGATGATTCGGGCAGTTCTTTTCCTAACTGGCGGAGCGTGCCGTCGCTTAATGTCAATACCCAGTAATCCCCTCTCGTATCATAGCGCCAGACCTGTTTCGTGTTATTATAGATCAAAATCCGGTTATTATCTTTGCTCCACGAAATACTGCGTATATCGACAGGCTTTCCCGTTTTGCTATTTATAAAAGAAGAAGCCGGGATGATCACTTCCCTCCGATTGTCTTTAGCCTGGTAAGCGACTACATCCATTCCGCCGGTTTGTTCATTTTTCTCCAAACGCGTATACCGTTTGCCGTCTTTCAGCCAGTTCATGGCGCCCATACCTTTAGTTTCAATTAACCGGCCCGAATAAATATTTTCAAGCGTCAACAGTTCCTGCGCAATACATATATGATAGCATGACAGTAACGAAACGATAGCGAGAGAAAAAGTTTTCTTAAACATAAAGCAGATTCTATATGATTCATCACAAAGAACGTAAAAATCATACTAAAAAACAAAAAATCAATGAAATAAAATCAATTATTGACAAAGTCTTCTTCCAAAGCCATATCTTCTACCCAAAGGATAGCGGCGGAAAGCCCGCAGGGAGGGGCGTTGCGTGAGGGAATTCTATGTTTATTTCCAACTAATTTGATAAAAAAAATTCATTTCAGGCAAGCCATTGTTCTCTCATGGGGATTATGGTAGTCGACCTGATAGAACTCTTTCTTTCTTACCAGAGCAAAAATGCGGTGAATCAGTTTGTTCCTCACATTGTTGATTATCAGATGGTCTTTTTTCCCTTCAGAGAG
>JAITRG010000126.1 GCA_031288515.1 Tannerellaceae bacterium | reverse complement strand
TTTCCCGGACAAAAGAAAGGAACAAAGAAGGAATCCGAGAAGCGAAAACATCATACAACGCCTGTTTTTCCAGCATCATGCCGTTAAATACAGACGGGCGGTTCACGGCCAGCAAGGCATTCGCATCAGGCGGTATTACATCATATATGTCTACCCGGGTGTTTGATTGCTGTATTTTTGTAGACCGGATATATCCCCCTATAACCAATGACATAATCAATAAAGCAAGGACGCTAATCGCTATTTCTTTTAAATACGTTCTCATTTTTGCTTCAGGAAATAGTTACACCATGGTTTCAAACCACATATATCACATTTAGGGCTCCGTGCCACACAGGTATATCTTCCATGCAGAATCAGCCAGTGATGCGCTTTAGCTATTAACTCTTCAGGAATATGCTTCACCAGTTCTTTCTCTGTTTCCAAGGGCGTTTTACTGTTATTCGTTAAGCCTGTCCGGTTGGAAACACGGAACACATGGGTATCAACCGCCATCGCCGGCCTGTCATATACTACAGACGCAATTACATTGGCCGTTTTTCTTCCTACGCCCGGCAGCTTTTGTAATTCATTTATATCAGAGGGGACAATGCCGTTAAAATCATTGACCAGCATTTGAGCCATTCTAACCAGATGTTTCGATTTATTGTTGGGGTAAGAAACGCTTTTGACATATTCGTATACAACTTCAGGGGTAGAGGCAGCCAATACTTCGGCCGTTGGGAAAGCTTCAAATAAGGGAGGAGTCACTATATTTACCCGTTTGTCGGTACATTGGGCGGATAGAATAACGGCAATAAGTAATTGGAAGGGATCTTTATAATGTAACTCCGTTTCAGCAATCGGCACATTCTCTGTAAACCAACCTATAACGCCTTTATATCGTTCCTCCTTCCGCATACTTATGAAGAATCCCCGTGTGTTTCTCCCCGGGCACGGTCAGCAGCCCGGGGAAATGGTAAATGATTCAGGTTCTCAATTTAATTGGCAGACTCGAACTGTCTCAAAAAACGTATATCATTTTCAGAGAACATGCGCAAGTCTTTCACTTGATATTTTAAATTTGTAATACGTTCAATTCCCATGCCCAGCGCATAACCGGAATAAACATTGCTGTCTATGCCGCAATTGTCCAGCACATTAGGGTGTACCATTCCACAGCCAAGTATTTCTACCCAACCGGTATGTTTACAGAACGGGCATCCTTTCCCTCCGCAAAGATTACAGGAAATGTCCATCTCTGCCGAAGGTTCCGTAAACGGGAAATAGGAAGGGCGCAGACGTATCTTCGTATCTTGTCCGAACAATTCTTTTGCAAAGAAAAGCAATACCTGCCGGAGGTCGGCAAAAGAAACATCTTTATCGACATATAAAGCTTCCACCTGATGAAAAAAACAGTGCGCACGGTAAGAAATGGCTTCATGCCGGTATACGCGCCCCGGACAAATAATACGGATAGGAGGTTGCGTCTTCTCCATTACGCGCGTTTGAACGGAAGAGGTATGCGTACGAAGCAATATATCAGACGAATGTTGAATAAAAAAGGTATCCTGCATATCGCGGGCGGGATGATCCTGCGCAAAATTCAATGAAGAGAACACATGCCAGTCGTCTTCAATTTCAGGGCCTTCGGCAATACTAAACCCTAAACGCCCGAATATATCGCATATTTCCTTTTTCACAATCGATAAAGGGTGGCGGGTTCCCGGCTTAACGGGATAAGCCGTACGGGTCAAATCAATATCATCGTCAATCGCCGGCATATCGGCAAACGTATCTTTCAATTCATTCATCCGCTGCCAGGCTCTTTCTTTCAAATGATTCAGGCGTTGCCCCACCTCCTTTTTCCGGTCGGCTGCTACAGTACGGAAATCATCCATCAATTGAGAGATTTCACCTTTTTTACTAAGATATTTGATTCGTAGCGCTTCTATTTCATCTGCATTCGCCGCTTTCATCTCCTCTACTTCGCGAAGCAACGCATTTATCTTATCGATCATTTTCTATGATAATTTCTTTAGACGAAACAAAGGTAGCCTTTTCTTTCTATAACACAATCGTTTCGATTCGTTCTTTTTTCAAGTTCCCGTGAAAAATAAATTAAGGCAGCGGATGGATTACCTCCACCCACCTTAACGCATGCTCTTACAAACGAGAGTCGTCAATAAAAATGAAAGCGATTACCCGAAGGTTCTACTACGTTGAGGGAAGCCGCATCACGTATGGCGCGTCCTGCCGCCTCTAAATCAGCCAGCGTCATTTCGGAATATTTCCGTGAAAGGACGCCCCCCCTGCGCTCCGGCTTTTAATGCTGCCAGCGTAGCGGCGTATGCATCTCCGGGCGACTGTACCCGGCTGTTTCTCTTTGTCGGATTAAGTAAATACTGAATTTTTGTCGCGAAAATGTTTGCTTAATGAGATGGGGGGGCGTCAAAAGTATTTTTAATACGATTTTATTCGGATACCTATCCGAGTTTGATTTCAAATAATCAACTCTCGGAGACGAATGACGGACTTTTGACACACCCTCGTTTTTTTATTTACCAGGATCATTTCATAGGCATATCATTTAAAAGTTACACATTCATTCCATTTGCAATCTGTATTAACTGATCGTTATCCGATTCGAATCCTTATCCACATCTATCTTAAAGCCATGGATTTGCTGGATGATACGCAGTATTTCCATTACGCCGTCGCGTTGGCGGAATTTACCTGTATATTCATATTTTAATATTCCGGGGGTTTCTACTGCAATTTCTACATCGTAATATAATTCCAGCTTTTTCACAATCACATCGAGGCGCTCTTTTTTAAAGCTATATATGCCGTCTTTCCATAAAAGCTCGTCCTTATCCATGGAGGCCGTCAGCCGAAACTGGCCGTTTTCATAAAACAGTTGCTGATTAGGGCTTAAAACGATCCCCTGCGATGCTGCATCCGGTTTATACACTTTCACCGAACCTTCAACCAATGCAGTACTTACATATTCGCCTTCCGGATAACTCTTCACATTAAACTGAGTTCCCAAAGCCTTGATATCTATAAATTTTGCAGATACGACAAAAGCCTTATCCGGATTTTCTACCACATCAAAATAAGCTTCTCCGGTTAATTGTACTTTCCGTTCCTTTCCAAAGGACGAAGGATACAGCAAGGTGGAGCCGGCATTCAACCAGGCGGTCGATCCATCGGGAAGGGTTATTCTGGCTCGTTGACCGGATGGAACAAATAATTCTTGCCGGCTAACGGTTTGTTCGATCATTTCCTGATCGGATTTGGCGACTTTCCACGTAGCGACAACAATAAAAACAACGGCAGCCGCATAGCTTGCCGCCACCTTCATGCGATAGAGAATCTTTTTCTTCTGCCTTCTCTTGCGAAGACGCTTATATCCTTCATATCCAGCCCGGAGATCGATATTTTCAGGCGAAAGAACAGACACGGCCCTTACATTCTGACAGTTTAACATTTTATTTCTCAAGGCAACGTCTTTATCCAGCGCTTTGAGCAGCAAAATTCGTCCTTCTTCAGACAATTCCCCATTGAAATATTTTATGATCCTCTCATCCATACATCAAATTTTTATAAGTAAACGAATGACATTGGGAAATCCCCCAAAAGAAAAAGATGTTTTTCAGGGTATATCACATATTCGCAGGAAAAATGCTTCATGCGGGAATACCGGCGAATATGGAACTCATAAAATCGGTCGAACCGGATGAAACTATTTTTCCTCTTTGAGGTTTAAAACATATTGCTTACTTTTGAGTTATGTTAATTGCCAAAAATGATGTTAATTGCTATTCAGATACAAGCCGTTGTCGGTACAATATTCTTTATTCTTTATTGTATCACGATTATAGAGTTGGTGTTGGTTATCATTACGGAAAACAGAAATCCGCTCAAAGCCATCCCTTGGGTAGTGGTTTTGATACTGTTGCCCGGCATCGGCCTGATTTTCTATTTTTTCTTTGGACAAGACAACCGTAAACAACGAATTATTTCCCGCCGGACATACAAGCGTATCATGAGGCATCCGCAGGCGGATAAACGCTATCACGACCATTGCACAGTGCCGGAACAATACAAGCCTTTATCCGTTTTATTAGGGCATAGCAATCAATGCGCTTTATTATATGGCAGCGAGATTACTACTTATACAAACGGACAAGATAAATTTAACGCCCTGATTGAAGAATTGGGAAAAGCGACGCACCATATCCATCTGCAATATTATATCTTTCTCGATGATGAAACCGGCAATCAAATCAAAGACGTACTGATAGCAAAGGCTAAAGAAGGAATTGAGGTGCGCGTCCTTTACGACGATGTAGGCTGCTGGAATGTCCATCCTTCTTTTTATAAAGAAATGCAGGACGCCGGTATAGAAACGTATGCTTTCCTCCGTGTTGCCTTCCCGATATTTACAAGTAAAGTAAACTACCGGAATCACCGGAAGATTGTGGTAATCGACGGCAAGGCAGGCTTTATGGGCGGAATGAATATAGCCGACCGGTATACGAAAGGAACGGCATGGGGCTCCTGGCGCGACACGCATTTTAAGTTTGAGGGAAGAGGAGTGTATGGCCTTCAATCGGCCTTCCTGATCGACTGGTACGTAGTAAGTAAAAAACTGCTGAATAACAAAAAATATTATCCGGAAGTATCCGCCGACACGGATAATGTCATGCAAATCCTCACAAGCGGCCCTACCGGCCCTTGGCGTACCCTGCTACAAGCAATCATATTTATGATTGCCAACGCAAAAAAATACATTTATATACAAACGCCCTATTTCTTACCCACCGAGGGATTAAACCAGGCTTTACAAACGGCAGCGTTAGGCGGAGTAGACGTCCGGTTGATGTTACCCAAGCGTTCCGACACCAAAACGGCCAATATGGCGTCACATTCTTTCATAGATGATATGGTAAAAGCAGGAGCAAAAGTATTTTTCTACGAACCGGGTTTTCTACATTCAAAATTAGTCGTTTCCGACGATGAATTGGCCTGTATCGGCTCCGCCAATATGGACTTTCGCAGTTTTGAGCATAATTTTGAGATAAACGCCTTCATTTACCAAAAATCATTTGCATTACAAATGAAAAAAATATTCATGCACGATATACACAGTTGCGAAAAACTAATCCCCTCCCGCTGGTTAAACCGCCCGATTAAACAACGAATATCCGAGTCGTTCATGCGCCTGTTCTCGCCGCTTCTTTAGGGAGTTGGAAGAATGAAGCGCAGATACTGCAAAGCGATGACAATTATACTTCACGCGGCAAGGTTTTGCGCATTGCTATCATCAAAGAATTGAAGTCAGTGTGGCTGAACTGTTCGTGCCGATACGGCCATTTCATCGCTTGCAAGCGGCAGGGAGGGCTGTCGTAATTACGCCCGGATTCTTTCATCTTTCTGTAAGTTAGCCGTTTAACAACCGGCTATTTTTTTTTGTGCGCCTCGTTTTTGAAAAAAACGCACAGGAAATTTTTTTTATCTCGCCCGTAAATTTTTTTTTTTCACCCGTGTTTATTTTCATCTCTCCCGTAAATTTTTTTATTTAACCATAAAAAAAAGTCATTTTCCCTTTTTTTATTTTCATCTCTCCCGTGATTTTTTTTTTTTCACCCGTAAATTTTTTTTTTTCACCCGTGATTTTTTTTATTTCACCCGTAATTTTTTTTTTTACACCCATGGATTTTTCATTTTTCCGGAGAAAAAAGGAAGCCGCAGGTTTGGAGAGGCGTCGCCCGGGG
>JAITRG010000103.1 GCA_031288515.1 Tannerellaceae bacterium | reverse complement strand
TTGTCGGTATTGGTACGCTCCCGGCATATGATACGGCCCAGGCAGCCGTATTATGATTGTTTGGAAGCAGATGAGTTTTGGACATATGTGGGGAAGAAGAGTAACAGGGTATGGCTAATCTATGCCTGTCACAGAAAAACAGGCGAAATCGTAGCCTTTGTTTGGGGAAAACGGGACTTGAAAACAGCAAATGAATTGAAGAAGAAACTGTCGGATTCAGGCGTAAGCTATGGAAGTATTGCCACCGATGACAGGGATAGCTTTGTAACTGCATTCAGGGATAAAAATCATCTTATCGGAAAGAAATATACCGTTGGTATAGAAGGAAACAACTACCGACTGAGACATCGTATTCGGCGGACATTCCGTAAAACTTGTTGTTTTTCAAAAAAGTTGTTTAATCATTTCAAAGCTTTCAATCTCGCTTTCTTTTACATCAATTTTAGCTTCGTCTAAATTAGCATACTTTGGAGAACACCGCCATATATTTTTCTCATTATAATCCTGAAATTTTTTTAGGGCGTCCCAATGCGGAAAACAGGAGAATATCATTTGGAGTATGTTAGCGCGGCGTATTATGTTTTTTATTACTTTTGACTATTTTATTAGTTTACGGTATAAATCTATTGTGTTATGGATAAAATAGCGTGTGTTTTCTGTCTTTCATTTATTAGTATGTGTTCCCCGGTTTATGCCCAGGGAGGTAAGGGGATAATAGCGCCCGGCGCTAAGGTTGAAAAGGTAGCGGAAGGCTTTCGTTTTACGGAAGGGCCGGCAGTGGATAAGGAGGGTAATGTTTATTTTACCGACCAGCCAAACGACCGTATCTGGAAATGGTCGTTGGACGGAAATGTTTCTGTCTTTCTTGAAAACGCCGGACGGGCTAATGGACTGTATTTTGATAATGACGGCAACCTGTTGTCGTGCTCCGATCTGGAAAATGAAATCTGGCGTATTACTCCCGACGGAAAATATACGGTTTTACTGACCGATTACGAAGGGAAAAAGCTGAATGGGCCGAATGACTTGTGGATACATCCCGGCGGAGGTATTTATTTTACCGATCCTCTTTATAAACGGGATTACTGGACGCGTAATCCGGAAATGCAGCAAGATGGGCAGCACCTTTATTATATGTCGCCCGACGGAAAAAAAGTAATACGCATAGACAGCGAGTTGGAACAACCGAATGGGATTATCGGATCGCCCGACGGTAAATTAATATATGTAGCCGATATCAGAGCCGGAAAAACATATTGTTACGACATAGCCCCCGATGGTTTATTGAAAAATAAGCGATTGTTCGCTTCTATGGGTTCGGATGGTATGACAATGGACGAGCAGGGTAATATTTATCTGACCGGCAGAGGCGTAACCGTCTTCAACCCGGCAGGCGAACAAATTGAGCATATTCCGGTAGAAGCCGGTTGGACGGCTAACGTATGTTTCGGCGGAGAAGACATGAAAATCTTATTTATTACGGCGTCGCAATACCTGTATATCTTACAAATGAATGTAAAAGGGGTAAGATAGGCTTTTCTCTGAATAATAACAGGCAATATCAATATATAGATTTGCAAAAATATTTGTTTAACAATTTGGTTTGTATTTCAAACTTATTTATCTTTGCGTTATCAAATAAAAAGTAAACGTTTTTAAAGTAAAAAGTTATGGAAAATAAATTTAATGAACAAGAGAGCTTGCAGTTGATTACCAGTATGATTAACCAAGCGCGGAACAATTTCCGCCGGGGAGCCGGAAACAGCCTGTTATTCTGGGGATACACGCTTACTGCGTTATCTATTTTAAATTATGTGTTGCTTGTCTTTTTTAATAATCCATTGGTTTATTCCCTATGGGCTTTGGCTATTCCGCTTTTCTTTGTCAACTACTTTTATTCGCGTAAAAGGTATAGGGAGGCGTTGATAAAGTCGCATATCGACAAGGTAATAAGAGACGTCTGGACGAGCGCATCCGTTTCAATTGCCCTGATTGTTTTTATCTGTTATTCTTTTGTTTATGGGTTTAAATCATGGACTCCTTATCTGTTGATTGTTCCATTGATTATGGCCGTCGGCGGAACGGCATTGTATATAACGGCAAAGCTTTGCCGCTTCAAACCGTATGCGTATGGAGGCATTGTTTTCTGGCTGGGCAGTATCTTATGCGTTATCAGTTCGATAGCGACGAGCCAGATTGAAATACAATTTATTGTTTTCGCTCTTGGTACGATAGCAGGATATGTGGTTCCGGGACATATGGCAAACCGTAAAGCAGAAGAAGATGTTTAAAGATTTAGACCCTTTACTGCTCTCGCAGCAACGGCTGGCAATCATGTCGATACTGGTATCGGCCGATGAAGCGGACTTTGTTTTTATAAAAGAGAAAACAGGCGCTACCGCCGGTAATCTAAGTTCCCATATTGAGAAGCTTAACGAAGCCGGTTATCTGGAAATCGACAAATTTATTGAGAAAAAACGCCCCCGCACCGTACTTAAAATAACGCCCAAAGGCATTGACGCTTTCGACGATTATGTCAAAGCGCTTCAGGATTACATAAGAAAATAACCGGTTTTATTCCGGCGGAACGGGATGTATGTCTGTTGGCGCAACAATAAGCGTCCGCCGTCGCCGCCGGAATAATTCGGAGAAAGCAGAAAAGTCTTTCTTATACATGATACCGATTCCCTGGGTGGTTAAACTTTGCTTGAGGTAACGATACATATCGTTGGCGTGATTATAGGCTTTCAAGCGTATCTCGCCTGTCCGGGTTAATAAATATTCTATATCAAATTCGCCGACAAAGACATTTTTTACGTTCGGATTGTTCTTATACCCGAAATTACCATTAAAGATAAGCCGGTTGTCTAACAACTGGCTCGACAATAACATTTCAAATTCCGTTTCGTTAAACCCTTCCTGGCTGGCGCGGATATTTGTACCTATTTGTACTTTATCGGTTATCGAACTGAGGATACTGGATATCTGCGAAGAGATGGCTGCCGACGTAACGGCGCTGAACTCGTTTGTACGTCCCGTACGATAGATATCTTCCGTATAAAACTTATTCAGAACCAACAGATACACAATTTGCCGCGTCATCATATCTTCGGTATTTACATAACTTTTCACCGTCCTTTCCAAATCGTCATTGGAACCCGGTAATTCTATATCAAATGAAATTGCCGGGTTCTGTAACATCCCATCCAGCTTCAATACGCAATTAACCGGAATATTTGTACGTACGCTTTCCGCCAGCAGGCTTTGGTCCAAATCGCCGATATTAGCCGTTAAGTTATACGTTGCATCAATATTTATGGTAGCATCGAAAGGGTTTCCGTTAAAATGAACCGTACTCCCGTCTCTGATTTTAAAGTTTTTATGAATGAGTTGTTGCAAACTGAAATTATAATCGCCCTGGAGGATATGGAACGTACCGTACATGCGTAAATCACTTTTCGTACCGTAATTTATTTGCAGCCTTCCCGATCCTCCTCCTTTTATTTTATCTCCGGACGCAGGGTCCATGATTAATTCGATAGCGGCGTTGGGGTTAACGTCCAAATTCAGGTTTATGCGTACTTCGACGCCTTCATCCGTAAGCGCTAACGGGTTATAACGCTGTTCCTTTTTTGTGGCGGCGGCGTTAGGGTGCAACAGGCTATCTTTGATAACAAACGTAATAAATTTGTACTCTTCGGCAGACGAATTACTCATAAAATCGAGGGAAACGGCGGTTTTAGGAGCGTTCGCCATGTTTACGTCCAGATTAACGATCTGCTCATTTCCGGTTATCCTGGCTTCTCCGCTACCAAACACGGTTCCATATATCAACGGGTTATGCTTTTGCGTAGCATCATATACCAGCATATTATTTGCAAATATATCCACTAAAAAATCAAGCTCTTTAAAATGTTTATGATGCAAGGTTAGATTTACGGTTCCTGTATTTCCGAACCGGTCGTAAACCGTGGCATTCCTTATATTCAACGAACGGGCATCCATAATAATAGAATCCGAGAACGTATAGAAGGTATTAAGGACGCCGATACCTATCCCTCCGCCTTCTACAAAAGCGCGCCCTTCTACATTCAGTTCTTTAAACGGCCCATGCAAACGTATATCTCCCCATCCCCGTCCTTTTATATGGGTTGCTACATTATTCATAAAAGGATGTAAAAAAGAGACGTCGATGCCATGTGCGCCAAACAGTAAAGAAAGCCCTGCATTAGCGCCAACCGGGAAAATATACCCATTCACATCGGTATAGGTTGTATCGTTTGCATGGATACTGCCTTCCATTAATATACCCTGCCGCGCATCATCCCATTTGCTGCGAAGGTTTAAACGCCCTAAATCTACCTGATTAAACGAGAAATGTTCTACTTCAAAATTGGTTGTTTTCAGGATGCGGTCTCCATACAGCCCGCTTATATTAAATATACCCGTAGCCAAACCGCCAAACTGAAGTACCGGACTGTCAATAATATCAAAAATATAACTCAATTCTATATCATTCAGGTCAAGGACAAGCACATCCAGCGGATTTTTAGATATTGTCCCGTCCAAGCGTACATATTGCGTATCGTGCGAAATATAGAAATTGCTTATATCTATCCTGTTGCCTGTGGCGGTAATACCGGCTTGTTCTACGTGCCAGATACTGTCATTGATAATCAGGGAGCCTTCGTCGATACCTATTTCCGTGCGCAGACTCTTCTTTCCATTTTCATTTTCATCTTCTATAAAGAAGGCAGAGGCCGTTATGTTTGATTCAAACCGGCGCTTTTTATTATTCGCCCAGTCAAGAGAGGCCATTATTTTATTGTCTTGTGCGTTTGCGTTTAAGCTCAGATCATTCCGAAGCCCCTGTTTGTTATAATTGGTTGCTTTTAATTGCAGGTCTACCCAGTCGGAAGGATTCTCGCATTTCAAATTAAACGATTCAAACATCATACCCGACAACATGAACTGAGGGAGAAATACCTCCATGCTGAATTTATTATCCAGATTATTATATACTCCTGCAACACGTCCTTTACTAAGTACCGTAAAGGGCAATTTCAAGGTGTTCGACAATGTTTCCGTATTCTCCAGAAACAATTGGAGCCGGAAATTATTCTCCTTTATCTCCTGCTTTTGAGCGGTTGTTTCAATCAAGGCGGGAAGATATCCATTCAATGTCCTGAACAAACTGGGCAGCAAGGTGGAAAATGAATAAACCCCTTTCACTTCGCCATTAACGACGTCCGATGAAATGGTTAGAAGTTTGTTATCCGAGCTGCCCGACGCTTCCACTTTCAACTGTTTTAAGAAGAAATCGCTGGGAGCTGTATGAATTATCAGGCTGTCAATCGTAACGCTTCCTTCTACATTATCTATATTATCGCCGGTAAAATCAGCTTTCAGGGAAGCCGAGATTTCAGGCGATTCATATTTATCTGTGAGATTTAAGTTGTCGGGGCGGAAATGAGCCAGGTTTGCCGTAAAATTGAAGATGGAATTTTTCCCTTTCGTACGAAACATGCCTTTCGCATAAAGGCTTCCGTTCGGATCGTCAATACTGATGATCCCATCATAACCGTTTCGTTGGAAATTACCTGATAACTGAAGGTTCTCATACCGGTAATTCTTATAATCGAACTCGCTTGCCTCTACTTTTACATCCCCGGAAAAATACCCTCCGACCGGCCTTTTTGCATCAATGGATATTTTAAACCGGGCAATTCCATAAGGGTTATCTTCATTAAAAAGGTCGCTAATCAGTAATTCGGAGGTAGAAATAGTCCCGCGCAAATAAGCGGCGATATTTTTATCCGGGTTACTTCCAAATAAAACGTCTGTTTCAACAGATCCTATAGCCGAGGATAATTTACCATAAGCCACCAGGTTATCGAAGAAGCCCGATATTTCGCCCGTAAAATTAATTGTCCCCAGCCGGCGAACCGGTTCCGGTAAGATAACAGGGTCTTTACTGAAATTATTCAGCAGACCGGTTAATCCTTCATTGGTTATATACATTTTATTTACCTCTCCCAACAGATAGGTTTCTTCCGGATGCATTATGCCTTTCAGCGACATTTTCCCGATAAAAAGCATCTTCTCCATATAATTAAGGGTCAGCCGTTTCAGGTCTATATCGTTAACAAACCCGGATGCTTCGGCGGATAATTCTACATAATCGACAAAATTCCTGAATGCCGGGATGAAACAGGAGAGTTCCTTTAAATAAATATGCGAAGGAGCTATATCAAGCGTAACGGGCGCGTTATCCAGAAAGCTTTCCAAATCCGTTACCTCTGCAATATTGATGCAGGCGCAGCCTATTTTCAAATCGGTCTTCGGAAGTTTAACCTGAAAATTTTGTATAAAAGCGCTGTCCCGGTTTCCTACGATATTCAGCGACAACTTTTCCAGATTAAAACCGGACGCTTCCGTAAAACTCATCTTTTTAATGGAAGCATTCAGGCTGTCTTCATTAAAAGCCTTCAATGTTATTTTGGCGCTAATATCTTTTATATCTACATGTTTAGCGTTAAATCTGTCGGGAGTAGCCGGTTCATTCAGCACATCGTATGTAAAATTACCCTTTCTCAGTAAGATAGAATTAAACTGTAAGTCAATAGCCGGCGATTGCTTCGCGGTATCCCTGCTTGCAAAAGCGTCAATTACAAATTGAAGGTTTAGTTTATCGCCGGGCGTTTTTTTCTTCAGGTTCAGGGAGAAGCCCAAAAGGCGGACCGTTGTAAATACAAACTTTCCTTTCAGCAAAGGGAATGGCTTAAATTCGGCAGTAACATGGTTTGCTTCAAATAACGTATTGCCATCCTCGTCTTCCAGATAGAAACCGTTTAATACCAAATGGTTAAACCATTCGATATCTACTTTGCCAATGCGGACAGGCACATTCAGGCGATTGGATAATTCCGCCACAGCTATGTCCGTTACCTTTCGTTGAATGAATGGAATATTTAATAAAATAACGGGAATAGCATAGAAAATCCAAAAGATAGTAAACAGTATTACAACTATGTATTTTAACCCTTTAATCTCTTTACACTATTTTTAAACGCAAAACTACAATAATATCGTCATAGATTTTGTTATTTTGCATAAAAAAACCAAGCAAATAAGTAATTAATGAGTATAACGATTTTAGGTATAGAATCATCCTGCGACGATACATCCGCTTCAGTAATCCGCGACTGTGTTATGTTATCGAATGTAATTGCCGGCCAGGCTGTTCATGAAGCGTATGGCGGCGTTGTGCCGGAGCTGGCATCGAGGGCTCACCAGCAGAATATTATTCCGGTAGTTGCCGAAGCGCTGAAACGTGCGAATATAGATAAATCCGAATTAAGCGCAGTCGCTTTTACACGGGGGCCGGGGCTGATGGGTTCATTACTTGTCGGGACGTCGTTTGCAAAAGGCTTATCAGCCTCGTTAGGAATCCCAATGATAGCCGTAAATCACCTTCAGGCACATGTTTTAGCGCATTTCATCAAACAAACGCCGGAAGATACCCATCATCCGTCTTTTCCTTTTCTCTGCTTATTGGTTTCCGGCGGAAACTCCCAGATTATCAAAGTAAACAGCTATGATGATATGGAAGCGATCGGCCAGACAATCGATGACGCCGCCGGCGAAGCCTTTGATAAATGCGCCAAAGTGATGGGATTAGGCTATCCGGGGGGGCCTGTGGTCAACAAGCTTGCCAATGAAGGAAATCCGAAAGCTTTTACGTTCAGTAAACCGCATATGCCAGACTATGATTACAGTTTCAGCGGATTAAAAACCTCGTTCCTGTACGCCTTACGCGACAGACTTAAGGAGGATTCCGGTTTTATAGAAAAAAACAAACAGGACTTATGCGCCTCTTTACAGGCAACAGTCGTTGATATTCTGATGGATAAACTGCTGAAAGCGTCGAAGGATTTCAAAATAAAAGAAATAGCCGTTGCGGGAGGCGTATCGGCCAATACTGGATTACGTGAAGCTTTTCACAACTATGCCGAACGATACGGTTGGAAAATCCATATTCCACCCTTTGCATTTACCACCGACAATGCCGCCATGGTAGCTATTTCAGGCTACTATAAATATGTAAAACAAGAGTTTTGCGCCATGGACGCCGTTCCATTTTCGAGGGTAGTGATTTAATTATTTACCAACCGCCAGCAATAAATATATGGACGTACAAATAATAACAATAGGCGACGAACTGCTCATCGGGCAAGTAGTAGATACCAACTCTGCCTGGATGGGGCAGGAGTTAGGCAAAGCCGGTTTTCAGGTGATCCGGCGAACAACCGTAGGAGATGTGGAAAAAGAGATACTGGAAGCAATCGATGCGGCCATGAACCGCGTACAAATCGTATTATTAACGGGTGGCCTCGGCCCTACCAAGGATGATATTACCCAAAAAACGCTATGCCGCTATTTTGACAGCGGGCTGCATTTCTCCGAAGAAGTATATGAAAACATCCTGAATCTTTTCGCTAAATCGGGAAGGACGATTAACGGATTGACCCGTAACCAGGCAACAGTCCCCGACAAATGTACGGTTATCCAGAACAAGGCAGGTACGGCTCCCTGTACCTGGTTTGAAAAAGACGGGAAAATACTTGTATCTATGCCCGGCGTTCCTTATGAAATGAAATGGCTGATGACAAACGAGGTAATACCCCGTCTGAAAAAGAGATTTCGCCAGGATATGTTCATTCGCCACAAAACCGTCTGGGTAAGCGGATATACCGAATCAATGCTGGCTATGCAACTTTCCGGATTTGAAGAGCAATTGCCCTCCTTCGTTAAATTAGCTTATCTCCCTCAACCGGGGCTTATCCGTTTGCGCTTATCCGCTTACGGAAGCAATGAACAAGAGTCCGAACAGGCCATAACAGAACAAAATGAAAAGCTGCATAAACTGATAGCCGGACATATTCTGGCCGAAGAAGATAAAACAATAGAGGAACAAACCGGAGAAGCGCTGCTTGCCGGAAACCTGACAATGGGAACGGCCGAAAGTTGCACGGGAGGACGTATCGCCGGCATGTTGACGTCTATTCCGGGCAGTTCGCGCTATTTTGTGGGCAGCATCGTTTCATACAGCAACGACGTCAAACGCCATGTGCTGGGAGTATCCCATGAAGATTTATCCCGGTATGGCGCCGTAAGCCAGGCGGTTGTAGAGCAAATGTCATTAGGCGCCATGCGCGTACTGGGATGCGATTGCGCCGTTTCCACCTCCGGTATTGCCGGCCCGGACGGGGGTACGCCCGAAAAACCTGTCGGAACCGTCTGGATCGCCGCCGCATACAGGGGAAAAGTCGTGTCCGAATGTCATCATTTCACAGGTATCCGCGAAATGAACGTCGTACGCGCTTCCAACATGGCTTTACTGCTGCTGCTCGAACTTATTCGTAAAGCCTGAAAATCCGTTCCATCAACTGCCATTTTTCAGCAGAGCCGGCTTTAGGGTCTGCGACCTGACAAACCGACACCTTTTCTTCCCACTCTTCCTGTCGGGGCAAACCCGCCAGCTTCCCAAAAGCCGTATTCCAGTCAAAATCCAGGGGCGTTTCTACGATCATAAACAAACGGGTGTTTATAAGGTATATTTCCATTTCCAGAATACCCACGCTACGAATTCCTTTGCGTATTTCAGGCCAGGATTCTTCCTCGCTATGATACTTCTTATACAATTCAATCAGTTCAGGATCATCCTTCAAATCCAGCGTCTGGCAATAACGCTTGGTAGGAAAATCAACTTGTTTGGTTCGGTATCCGGTAGTTTTTGTTTCCATTTTAAACATAAAAATAGTATTTTGCCGACAAATTTAATGAATATTTTCGATCTTGCAAGTTAAGAAAAGATGCCTGTTATATTTGACTGGAACATGCCTGCTTCCCGGATTTTTGCTAAATTTACCGGTGAAAATAAAATCTCTTTGGCATGAAAAATGAAAATGGAGACAAAAAAATTAATTTCGACAGCTTAACAGCCAAGCAGATCGGGAAACTTTTCCCGATACAAATTGTGCCTTATGACCCTGACTGGAAAACGCTTTTCGAACAGGAAAAGGTATTGCTGACAGAAGTATTAGGGAAATATATGCCACTTCATATAGAACATTTCGGCAGTACTTCGGTTGAAGGGCTTGCCGCAAAACCTACCATTGATATTTTAGTTGAGACGTCGAATTTAAGCGATGAGATAAAGAAGGTTATAACCGAAAAGTTGGAAACGATTGGCTATGGAAATATGAACAATGCCGAAAAGGAAAATAAAATGACTTTTGGCAAGGGATATGATGAGAATTACATTTCTGCAAAAACCTATCATGTACATATTCGCAAAAAGGGTAATTTGCCACAAGATGAAATATATTTCCGTGATTATTTGCGTCAAAACGCGGATGTTCGCAATGAGTACGCAAAATTGAAGTACACATTAGCCGAAAAATATCAATTTAACCGCGAATATTATACGCAGGCAAAAACAGCATTTATTATGGAAATTATGAATACAAGGGTATAAATCCCCCCCAAAAAAACCATTAATTTTATTACGCAGGAATCTTCCGCGCGTTTTTGGAAAGGAAAAGTTCAGTTATATAAAAACAAGCTATAAATCAACATTTTACAGCGAAAAGGAAAAGTCCGGTTATATAAAAACTATGCATAATAATTTTTATACATCTGTGTGATAATCCGGTTTTTATCATGTATATTTGCATGGATACATCAATAACGGCAGGCTTAGCTGCAATCGGAAAAATAATATACATATATGACTATACAGCAATTAGAGTATGTTTTGGCGGTTGATACGTACCGCCATTTTGCCAGGGCGGCCGAACATTGCCGCGTTACCCAACCTACGCTCAGCATGATGATTCAGAAGCTGGAAGACGAACTGGGTATTAAGTTGTTTGACCGGAATGTACAGCCGGTTAAACCGACTGCCGCAGGGCATAAAGTAATCGAACAGGCGCGCAGGGTATTGTATCAGGCTTCCTTAATTAAGGATATTATCAATGAAGAAGAACAATCGGTCAAGGGTACGTTCAGACTGGCTATTTTGCCAACGATCGCTCCTTACCTGGTTCCCCGGTTTTTTCTTAAACTGACGGAGAAGCATAAAGAGTTGGATATTCATATCCTGGAAATGAAGACGACGCCTACGCTGGCCGCTCTGAAGAATGGCGAAGTAGACGCTGCGATCATCGCCTCTCAGCCGGTAGAAACGGAATTGCAGGGCGATATACTTTATTATGAACAGTTTTTCGGTTATGTTTCCCGAAATGAAACGATATTCAGGAATGACCTGATTCGTTCGGCTGATGTGAATGGCGAAAGGCTTTGGCTGCTGGATGAAGGACATTGCTTTCGCGACCAGTTGATGCGTTTTTGTCAGATGGAAGAGGTAAAGCTTCGCCAGGGAGCTTACCGGCTGGGCAGTATGGAAACGTTTATGAGGATGGTAGAAAGCGGAAAAGGGATAACGTTTATTCCGGAGCTGGCCGTTTATCAGTTAAGCAGGGAACAGAAGGAGCTGGTACGCCCGTTCGCTATTCCGAAGCCTGCGCGCGAGATTGTACTGGTAACAAGGAAAGATTTTGTTCGATATACGATTGCCGAAATGCTTGTTAAAAGTATAAAAGAATCGGTTCCGAAAGAGATGCTTACCCTGCAGGCTTATCTGCGGGTGGTATGAAAAATGTATCAAAAACAAAAAATAATTTACTTTTTGCTTGCATTTTGAATTAAAGTATTACATTTGTTCCCGAAACAGACGAAAACAATGAATCGATTTAGTTTTACATATTATTTCTACTTTTATTTTTACTTTAGCAGAGTAAAGGCAGGAAAATATATGTAATAAGATTGATAAATTGAAAAATAAAATCAACGAAGTAATATAAAAGTCCTGCCGCAAAACGGCGGGGCTTTTTTGTTTTGTATAAATCTTTAAGAAAGAACAATGAAAAAGAAAGTTGCGATTCAGGGGATAGCGGGTTCGTACCACGATATAGCCGCCCATAAGTATTATGAAGGAGAAGAGATTGAAATTGTAGCATGCGAAACGTTTAAAGATGTAATAGCCGAAATTAAAAAAGACCCTTCCGTCATAGGGTTAATGGCCATCGAAAATACCATAGCCGGCAGCCTGCTGCAAAACCACGAATTGATTCGCCAGAGCAATTTCCGGACAATCGGCGAGTATAAACTGCGGATATCCCATTCGCTGGCAGCGCTTCCGGGAACATCTATCCATGAAATAATCGAAGTAGACTCTCATCCGATAGCGTTGATGCAATGCATGGATTTTCTGGATACATTGCCTGAAATAAAAATTGTGGAAAAAGAAGATACTGCGGCGAGCGCTCAATGGATTGCCGAAAATCAACTGAAAGGACATGCGGCCATTTGCAGCAGGCAAGCCGCTGAGTTTTACGGTTTGGAGACGCTCTCCGAAGGGATTGAAACCAATAAACGCAATTTCACCCGTTTCCTTGCTATTGCAGACAAGTGGACGGCGGATGAGATTATGAGGGGAACGGAAAAAAACAAAGCCTCGCTTGTTTTTGCTCTTCCGCATTCGGTAGGCAGCTTATCGCAAGTTTTGTCCATACTCTCTTTTTACGATATGAACCTCAGCAAGATACAATCGCTCCCAATCGTTGGGCGCGAGTGGCAATACTTGTTTTACACCGACCTTACGTTCAATGATTATATGCGTTACAAGCAGGCTTTGGACGCCGTTATTCCGTTAACAAAAGACTTTACAGTATTAGGAGAATATGCAGAAGGAAAACAAAGCGTTTAATGCCGTACCGGCAAAGCGCGTGAACAGCGTAAGCGAATATTATTTTTCAGGGAAACTGAAAGAAGTGGCTGAAATGAATGCAGCCGGGAAAAAGGTGATTAACCTGGGTGTGGGAAGCCCCGACCTGCCTCCCTCCGGACAAACCATTCAAGCCTTGCGTACGCATGCGCTGAATGCCGATGAACATGGCTATCAGCCTTATGTTGGAATTCCCGAACTTCGTAAAGCGTTTTCCGACTGGTATAAAACATGGTATAACGTAGCGCTCGATCCCGCCACGGAGATACAGCCGCTAATTGGTTCGAAAGAAGGCGTCCTGCATATTTCGCTGGCTTTTCTTAATCCCGGAGATGGCGTATTGGCGCCCAATCCCGGCTATCCTGCCTACAGAGCTGTCAGTAACCTGGCGGAAGCCCGCATCGTATCGTATGATTTATGTGAAGAACTTGACTGGTATCCCGATTTTGAGGCTTTGGAAGAAAAAGACTTGTCGGGGGTAAAGCTAATGTGGATAAACTATCCCAACATGCCTACCGGCGCGAAGGCCAGCCGCGAACTTTTTGAAAAAACAGTAAGTTTCGGGCGCAGGCATAATATTATAATAGCGAATGATAATCCGTATAGCTTTATCCTGAACGACGAACCGTTAAGTATATTGAGCATTCCCGGAGCGCTGGATTGTTGCATTGAATTAAACTCGATGAGCAAATCGCATAATATGCCAGGCTGGCGTATGGCGATGCTGGCTTCGAATGCGCAGTTTGTACAATGGATACTGAAAGTGAAGAGCAATATTGATTCCGGGCAGTTTAAACCGATGCAGTATGCAGCCGTTGAAGCCTTAAAAGCGCCTGGAGAATGGTATGCCGGGATGAATAACGTGTACCGCGGCAGAAGAGGGATTGCCGGAGAAATCATGAGGGCGCTCGGCTGTACGTATGACGATAACCAGGCAGGCATGTTTCTATGGGGGAAAATTCCTCCGGATATTAAAAACGGCGAAGCGCTGGCCGATAAACTGCTATATGAGGCGAATGTGTTCCTTACGCCCGGATTTATATTCGGAAGCCGGGGCGACAGGTATATACGCATCTCCCTGTGCTGTAATGAAGAAACCTTGAGAGAAGCCTTACAAAGAATAAAAAGAGTATAAACGGAAACAAAAAAATAACAGATGGAAATGGAATTAAAATCAATTGTATTGCCCGGCGTAAACCCCAGACGGCCTGTCGTAATAACAGGGCCATGCAGCGCCGAGTCGGAAGAACAGGTGATGGCTGCCGCCCGCAGTATAGCAGCTAAAGACATAAAGATATTCCGGGCAGGCGTCTGGAAGCCGCGGACCAAGCCCGGAGGTTTCGAAGGTGTTGGCGTGATCGGACTGAAATGGCTGAAACGCGTAAAAGAAGAAACAGGCATGTATGTGGCCACCGAAGTGGCTACCCGCGACCACGTATTTGAAGCGTTAAAAGCCGGGATCGACATCCTCTGGATAGGCGCCCGCACTGCGGTTAATCCTTTTGCCGTGCAGGAAATAGCCGACGCCCTGAAGGGAGTAGACGTCCCCGTATTAATAAAAAACCCGGTTAATCCCGATCTGGAACTCTGGATTGGAGCCATCGAACGTATTTATGGGGCCGGCCTCCGGCGTATCGGAGCCATACACCGGGGGTTCAGTTCATATGATAAGAAAATCTACCGCAACCTTCCGCTCTGGCATATTCCTATTGAATTGCGCCGGCGCCTGCCTCAGTTACCCATTTTCTGCGACCCCAGCCATATTGGAGGGAAACGCGAATTGATAGCCCCTCTTTCCCAGCAGGCGATGGATTTGAGTTTCGACGGCTTAATTATTGAATCCCACTGCAACCCCGACGCCGCATGGAGCGACTCGGAACAGCAGATTACGCCCGACGTGCTCGATTACGTATTGAACCTTTTAGTGATACGCGACGTAACTCAAACAACCGAAAACCTTTCCGAACTGCGCCGCCAGATAGACCGGATAGACGAACAGCTACTGGAATTACTGTCCAAACGGATGCGTATTTCGCGCGAAATAGGTATCTATAAAAAAGAACATAACATGCCTGTCTTACAGTCGCCACGCTATAACGAAATCCTGGAAAACCGTTCCAATATGGGAGAATCCATGGATTTAAGCCCCGAATTTGTAAAGGAAATATTACGGGAAATACACGAAGAATCCGTACGCCGCCAGATGGAAATAATGACAAACTAATCCGTAAACACTAAAATGAAAATAGCAATCCTTGGAGCAGGGAAGATGGGATCTTTCTTTACCGACCTGCTGAGTTTCGACCACGAAGTAGCCGTACTGGAAAGCGACCCGCAACGCATGCGCTTTATATACAATGCGCTTCGAATGAAAGAACCCTGTGAAATCGCCGCTTTCGCCCCCGAATTAGTAATCAACTGCGTTACGCTGAATAAAACGATAGACGCATTCAAAGCCGTTCTGCCCTATCTCAAACCCTATTGTATCATAGCGGATATAGCCTCGGTAAAGACAAATCTATCCGGATTTTACGCTGCCTGCGGCTTTCCCTATGTTTCTACGCACCCTATGTTTGGCCCCACTTTTGCCAATTTGGGAAACCTGGAAAAAGAAAACACAATCCTGATTTCAGAGGGAGACCATTTGGGAAAAATATTCTTTAAAGATTTATATTCCCGGCTGAAACTGAATATATTCGAATACACTTTTGAAGAGCACGACCGCGTAGTAGCCTATTCCCTGGGAATCCCTTTTGCATCCACGTTAGTGTTCGCCGCCACCATGAAACATCAGGATTCCCCCGGGACAACATTTAAAAAACACATGAAAATAGCCCGCGGACTGATGTCGGAAGACGATTACCTGCTAACCGAAATATTATTCAACCCCCGTTCGCCCAAACAGATAGAACGGATACAGGAACAACTGTCCAAACTTCTGACGATTATAGAAAACAAAGACACAGATGCGATGAAAAAATATCTGTCGGAAATCAGGCAGAAAATAGAATAGCAAGCGCTCAACGCAATGACATGGAGAATTAGAATAGCAAAGCGCTCAACGCAATAACATGGAGGATTGCGCTGCCCGAAACCGTCGGCAGCCATCCTCCTTTTTAAAAAACACAGTCCCCCTTTACCGGATTAAAACTCAACCCCGTTCACGTAAGCCACAGGGGGGGGAGCAGCAGGGCG
>JAITRG010000094.1 GCA_031288515.1 Tannerellaceae bacterium | reverse complement strand
CCGGCTTCAACGAATAGGCAAAGTCCAAATAAGAGCCTTCGTCTATATTCAGGCGCATCGTTACACTGTTCGGATCATTTCCTTTTACCGGGGTAAAAAACATTCCGGCCGTACTTACCACGCGGTTTGTGGCTGTTACCAGCGTAAAGTCAAGCTTTGATTCTTTTTCCTGAAAAAGAATGAGCGGCTGGGAATCGTGCGTTACGTATTCTTTCAGCCGGGCATATTCCAAACTGCCTCCTTTGGTGGAGATACGTACTTCCAGCAGATCATTTTCCAGGGTAACGGTTTCTTCCTTGCCTTCCGTCGCCCCGGCAAACACGCCATAGGTATGCTGCAACTGAACGTTTTTAACCGAGTCGGGAAGATGTTGCAATGAATCTTCTTCAAGTACCGCCTGCCGTTCCTGTATCTGTTGTTCCGCCTGCCGTATATATTCAATCCGGGCGATTGAATCCTGGTAACGGCGCTGCGCTTCTACCTGTTCGGGCGAGGGCTGGTTCAGCCACGTAAATGCAAACAGGACTACGCCTATCAAAAGGAATCCTATTACTGTATTTTTATCCATTTATTCGATGTTATTTGTTTTCAATAGCCGCTTTTACAAAACTGACAAAAAGAGGGTTAGGGTTTATCACCGTACTGTTGTACTCCGGATGGTATTGCACGCCTACGAACCATTTCAAATCCGGCAGTTCGGCCACTTCTATCAAACCGGTGTCCGGGTTTTCTCCCGTGAACCGCATGCCGGCGTCTTCAAATTGTGTTCTGTATTCATTGTTAAATTCAAAACGATGCCGGTGCCGTTCCTGTATCAGTTCTTTTCCATACGCCTGCCAGGCTTTGGAATCTTTTTGGAGTACGCATTCATATGCCCCCAAACGCATGGTTCCTCCCATATTGGTTATATTTTTCTGTTCTTCCATCAGGTCGATCACCTTATAAGGCGTATTCCGCGCCATTTCCGTAGAGTTAGCCTCTTCGAACCCCAATACATTCCGCGCAAATTCAATCACCATACACTGCATGCCTAAGCATATACCCAGGCAGGGTTTATCATTTTCACGGGCATATTTAATGGCGACAAACTTACCTTCTATCCCGCGATTGCCGAATCCGGGAGCTATCACAAGCCCATCCATATCCGATAAAAGCTCAGCCGCATTGTTATCGTTTATCTTTTCGGAATGAAACAGATGCAAATCCAGCAGGCGGTCATTATAAATCGCGGCAAGCAACAATGATTCGTCTATCGACTTATAAGCATCCTGCAATTCTACATACTTGCCTATCAAACCAATCTTTACGGTTTCCTTTGCGTTTGTCTTCCGGTTAAGGAAATCTTTCCATTGCTTCATTTCAGGCGTCGGCCCTATCTCCAAACCCACTTTTTCGAGCACCCTTACGTCCATTTCCTGTTTTTGCAATAATAAAGGCACTTCATAAATCGTAGGCACGTCTACCGACTGCATAACCGAACCTCCCGCCACATTGCAGAAGAGCGCTACTTTACGGATGATGTCATGGTTCAACCATTTCTCCGTACGCAACACCAGGACGTCGGGCTGAATGCCCAATTCCTGCAATTGCTTTACCGAATGCTGGGTAGGCTTCGTTTTAAATTCTTTGGCCGCTGCGATATAAGGCACATAGGTTAAATGGACGCAAAGGCAATTCTTCCCCAGCTCCCATTTTAGTTGGCGGACACTTTCTATAAACGGCAACGATTCTATGTCGCCTACCGTTCCGCCAATCTCGGTAATAACAAAGTCGAAATGATTTTTCGTGCCCAACAGTTTTATATTGCGCTTAATCTCATCGGTAATATGCGGTATCACCTGCACGGTCTTCCCCAAGTAGTCGCCCCGCCGCTCTTTATCGATAACCGTTTGATAAATACGCCCGGTCGTTATGTTATTGGCCCGGGTTGTCTGCGCATTAAGGAAACGTTCATAATGCCCCAAATCCAAATCGGTTTCGCGCCCGTCTACGGTTACATAGCACTCTCCATGTTCATATGGATTTAATGTCCCCGGGTCTATATTAATATAAGGGTCGAACTTCTGAATGGTTACCTTATAGCCTCTTGCCTGAAGCAGTTTGCCTAACGAGGCTGAAATGATTCCTTTTCCCAAAGAGGAAACAACGCCGCCCGTAACGAAAATATACTTTGTATCTGCCACTATAATACTTATTTAATTATCAGAAATAACATGCTCTGTTTCTACGAAAATGCAAAGTTAGTTATTTTTCGCTAACAGTTATTATGTGGCGGTTGACAATTTTTGTTATAATACTTTCACCGGCATACTGAAAGAAAAATAAAAATATCCCTACTTATAGGGTTGATTTGAAGGGTTGAACGCCTCTATCTTTGTTCTTATCATAACAGGATTCAATCGATAACTAAAAAGTTTAAAAAAGATGAAATTCAATGACGAACTCAACGGCGAAGAACTTCACTCAAGACGGGAGTTTTTCAAAAAGGCAGCCAAAAGGACATTGCCCGTTTTTGGTATTATCGTGTTTGAGGGTAGTTTCACGGCCTGTAAAGACCCGAAAGAAGATGTATTAGACGAGCTTCCCGAAGAAGTAGACCCTGGTTGCAAAGATTGTACCGCTACCTGTACGTCTACCTGTACCGGAACCAGTAAAAGCAGCGCCTGCACCGGATGCGGTTCAACGTGTTCGTCCGGCTGTAAGGGAACGGCTAAAACGACTTGTCTGGATTGTAGCATCATGTGTGCATCCAGTTGTGCCTATGGATGCAGAAGCGCTTGCGGAGGCAACTGTGTCGGTTTGTGTAGCGGCGCTTGCGGAGGCGCTTGCGGTTATACCTGTACGGCTGCCTGCCGGATGGGCGCTTTCATGTAAGTAAAGGAATAAAGAGATGGAAAAACGAAAGGTTTGGCAGGAAGGAGCGGCGAAGAATATTACATTTATCGTTACCAAGGACTGCCAGCTTGTTTGTAAATACTGCTACCTTGTGGGCAAAAACATCAAAGAACGGATGCCGTGGGAGGTAGCCAGACAAGCAATAGATTATATCCTGGATGATACGGAGCAATTCAACGAAAGGTCTGTCGTTTTTGATTTTATAGGCGGAGAACCTTTTCTTGAAATTGATTTGATCGACCGGATATGCGACTATATCAAATGCCAACTGTTTGCACGAAACCATCCCTGGTTTGATTCGTATCGTTTTAACTTTTCCACAAATGGCATTAATTACCATGATGAAAAGGTACAGCGTTTTATCAAAAAAAACCTGCGTCATCTAAGTATTGGTATTACGATAGACGGAACCCCGGCGAAACATGATTTGAACCGGATATATAAAAGCGGAAAAGGATCCTACAATGACGTGGCGAAAAATATTCCTCTCTGGCTCGAACAGTTCCCCGGAGGAGCAACCAAAGTAACCATCAGCAGCCCGGATATACCTTATATAAAAGAGAGCGTGCTGCATCTTTTCGCATTGGGCATTACAGAAGTAAATATCAATTGCGTATTTGAAGACGTATGGCGCGAAGGAGACGATACGCTGTTTGAAGAACAATTAATAGGCTTAGCCGATGAAATTATTGAGAAAAGGTTATACGGAACGCACGGTTGCTCGTTCTTTGCCGAACATATCGGAAAGCCGCTCGACCGTAAACTGCAGAATCAGAACTGGTGTGGAGCCGGCATGATGCTGGCTGTTGACGCTGCCGGGTATTTCTACCCCTGCACCCGTTTTGCCCAATATTCTTTGCGGGATAAAAAGGCGCGTATCATTGGCAATGTCCGTGAAGGAATTGATCCGAATAAACTCCGCCCGTTCCTGGCATTAGACCGTTGTACGCAAAGTACAGACGAATGTATCGATTGCGAAGTGTCAAGCGGATGCGCCTGGTGCCAGGGCGAGAATTACGACGCCGCTTGTACGCCTACTATTTATCAACGCTCCACAGCCATTTGCCGGATGCACAAGGCACGCGTAAGAGCCAATAATTATTATTGGAACAAACTGTATCGTAAATTAGAGACGGAAGGCGGACGCGAGGGTTTTAAAAAGACAGTAGTAAATGTAATTTGTTAATCGTATGCTGCAATACCTTATTATATTATTAGACGATACGTCTGTTTCTTTTTGTCATTACCGGAATACGAATAGCAACCGCCGGTTAATTGCATTAGACGGACTGAAAGCCGGTATACTCTTTGCCATGAAACACAACCTGATGGTTCAGTTTGTGTATCCTGACTACGAGCTGCCCGAATCATATGCAACGGTAATAGAATCGATAGACCACCACAAAATAAAACCTTTTTCTTTAAAAGAAGACGCCAGCGTGGTAGTTTATGATTACAGGGAAGCCGTTTCGGATCAAACGCTTAACAGAAATGAAAAAACCACGTTAGTATTGCGTATAACTAAAGATGAGTTATTTAGCGGATATGAAGAGGTTATTCATTTTCTGAAACGTTCGAACCGGCTTTCGCTGGTTATCACCGATACGGATACTTTCCGGAAAGAAGATTTCGACACGTACAAAAAGGTATTATCGCATCTGGAAAGCGCTATCCCGGAAGCGTTAAAAGAGAATGATGATATGCCCCAGCTGAATATCCTGTCAGACCGTATACAGTTGGAAAAGATGAATAATTGTAATGCCGGAGTAGAGAACATTACATTAGCTCCTAATGGTAAATTCTACGTCTGCCCGGCTTTTTATATAGAGGATGAAAACGATTCGGCAGGTAATCCGGCGGAAGGGATAACGATATCGAACCGGCAGCTTTACACGCTTGCATATGCCCCTGTTTGCCGTAAATGTGATGCGTATCATTGTAAAAGATGTATCTGGTTAAATAAAAAGACTACCCTGGAAGTGAATACGCCTTCGCACGAACAATGCGTAACGGCGCATCTGGAAAGGAATGCAAGCCGCAATCTACTGAACGAACTGCATGCAAAAGGTTTTTTCCCAAATAAGGAAATAAGAGAAATTACCTGCTTAGACCCTTTTGAATGGAAAGAATAATAAGCTATCTCCAATAAATAACGACTATATAATATTAATGTGTATGAAAAAGAAAATAGGCGCCGTAACAGAAGACGAAAAGGAAGAAATCCTTTCTCTCTTTGAACGAAAAAACGGTTTGGCAGAATTGGCCAAAATAGTAAAAGACGACGATACCCTGTATGAAAAAATGGTAAAAGACATGGGGGCAACGTCTACCCGTTTCCAACAATGGTGGAACAATATGGCCGCAAAGTACCAATGGGAAAGCGCCGAAGACGGCAACTGGGAAATAGACTTTGAAACGAATGAGGTATTTCTCAAATATAGCTGACGGTTGTCAACTGTCACTTGCCACCCGCCAATTCCCTTTCAACGTCTTCCCTGCTCTTACTTTGCGTTACCATGTAAACGCCGACAAATACGAGGATAGAAGAGATTATTTTACTGACCGAGAATGTATCTTGCCCGGCCATTACGGCTATCAGGGAAGCAATAATGGGCTGGGCATAGTTATACATGCTCAATGTGGTGGGGCGTATACGCTTCAATGCCATAGGAATTAACAGATAAGGAATAAAGGTGGCTCCTACCAGCACATACATAATAGCGCTTACTTCTTTCCAGTCGGCAGGTATCCTGTGAAAAACAGCCGTATCAAGCATCGACCGGTACATAAAAGGAGCAAGTACAATGGAGGAAAATAAAAACATCCACTTCATGATAGTTACCGGAGAATAACGCTGACTGAGGGGTTTGGATATTACTACATAGATAGAATAGATAAATCCGCTCGTAACAATTTTTAAGTCGCCTTCCAGACTACTTGCCTGGTTGGATACGTATGTAGACGAAAGGATAAGCAATACGCCGCCGCCCGCCCCTATCAGTACGCCGAAGGCTTTTAGTTTGGTAATCGGCTCTTTCAGAATCAAAGCGGCAAGCAACATAACAAAAATAGGACCCGACGTGGCAATAATAGAAGCGTCCACCGGAGAAGTCTGGCTCAATCCCCAAAGAAACAGGCTTTGATTAAAAGCAATTCCACACATACCGCAGATAAAGAGAAGCCCGATATCTTTCAAAGGAACTTTCTCTTTCTTCATAAACAGAGACGCCAGCCAGAACATAATACAGGCAAACAGCATACGCATAATTGTTAAGGATTCAGGCTGTACCAAATCCGGAAGTAAATATTTTGATATGGGCATGTTGATACCAAACAATACATTTGCCAAAAGAATAAAGAGATGCCCCTTTAGCTTTTCTTTTCCCAACATAGAAATTAATTATTACTGTTGTTTTTAACGACGGGCAAAAGTATGTATTAATTTCCGCAATCCTATTTTATGGTTGTAAATTGTAATCATATAGTTGTAAATCCCGTAATTGAAGAAGTTGTATAAGTTGTAAATCCTGTTCGGAAGCATTCAAATTCAGGGGTAATTATTAAAGTTACTGTTTTTGCCATTAACATGAATTAAATAGTTTTTAAGATTCAAACCACCCCCTTATCTTTGCATTGTAATCGAAAAAAGAATAATAAACTATATAACAATTAAAAAAGTATGAATGCGTTGCGATTCCAGGAAAAACTAATGAACTTACAAGACAACATGATGAATTTTGCTCTGACATTAACTTCAAACAGAGACGACGCCCAGGATTTATTACAGGATACTACCCTGAAGGTATTAGGCAACCGGGAGAAATTTACAGACAATGTAAACTTCAAAGGTTGGGTATTGACCATAATGCGTAACATCTTTATCAACGACTACCATAAAGCCGTACGCGCCCAGTCCGTAATAGACCAGGATGCGGATGTATATAACGTAGATATATTGAATGATTCGGGTTTCGATACGCCCGAAGGTTCCATCCAAATACAGGAAATAACCGGCGCGATCAACCGGTTGAATGACGACCTGAAAGTTCCTTTCTCCCTGTATGTAAGCGGTTATAAGTACAATGAGATAGCCGACAAATTAGATATGCCTCTCGGAACAATAAAGAGCCGCATCTTCTTTGCCCGGCAGGAACTCCAAAAGCAATTGAAGGATTTTTACCGGGACTGAT
>JAITRG010000086.1 GCA_031288515.1 Tannerellaceae bacterium | reverse complement strand
ATATGTGTTTTCACTCTCTTTGTAAACATCCGGCGATGGAGCGGTTTCCCCTTGTATTCCATCCTTTCCGAGCGCACGGAATGTTTTGCCGTTTTGGGTAAATGGATTTGGATCGCCGTCTAGATGCCACAGACTATCTGGTCCAATTTCCCATTGTGTACCGGGCGTGCCATCCGTGCCATCTTTGCCATCCGTGCCATCCTTGCCGATAATATCAAATGATTCTCCTCTCTTGAAAGTGACTCTGAAACCATCATCGATTCCTTCAACACTCACAACATAGTTACCATCTTCTATCTGTTTCTTGATTGCGTCTATGTCATCTCTTAATTTTTTTAATTGCTCGTAGATATCGTCGATATCATCATCATAACTAACACAGCTTGTTGTATAGAGCGTTAGCATGCACAACGAAAAAACGTAAATTAATAATCGTTTCACCAAAGTTTCTTTTCTCTTCATATTCTGAATCAGTTAGAGTTTATATAATAAAAACAGCAACTAAGATATAGCTTTTTTTTATACATCCGACAGGATAGAAAATAATCGACAGATGTGGATAATTGATAACTTACTGATATAGACACAGAAATAATATCTTAACTGTTTATTATTTCTGTAATTTAGCAATGTTTAACAATTGACAATCCGTTTAATATGCTATTTTTGCGCCCGTAATATAGTAATTTTAAAAAATATGGAACAAAAACATCTTTCCCCTCGAGGGGTTATTCGCTTCAAACGGTTTATAAGAAAAAGGTATGCCGTCTTTTGCAGTATGCGCCGGGTTGTTACGATTGGCGTGGTTGCCGGAAGCGTACTTACCTGCATGCATGTATCTACTGCGAAAGCGCAAACCATCACCGGCGAACAACAGCAAAAAGTGATAGAACAGGCGTTGGACGAAGTAATGGTGACAGCCTCGCGTTTAGAGGCGCCGGCAGGACAAGCGGCAAAGTTCGTGACGGTAATCACGAAAGAACAGGTAGAGCGGGCGCCCGTCCGAAGTATTCAGGATTTATTAACGTATGTCTCCAATGTAGACGTCATCCAAAGAGGAGGGCATGGCGTACAATCAGACATCTCCATCCGGGGAGGATCGCACGACCAAAACGCTGTACTGTTAAATGGAGTTAATCTCTCGAACCCCCACACAGGCCACTACAGTTTTGATATCCCCATCAATCTTTCCGACATAGAACGTATAGAAATCATCCACGGCCCCTCGGCTTTAGTATATGGAGCCGGCGCTTTTTCGGGCGGGATCAATATTATAACCAAAAAGAAACCGGATTCCCGTTTGTATGCCAATGTTGAAGGGGGAATGTATGCGCTTCGCGGTATGGAAACGCGGGGCGCCGTAGAAACAGGCGTTACTTCCCATAGCGTCTCGGTTGGTTACCATGCATCGGAAGGCTATATCGCCAACAGCGATTATCATTTATACAATATTCTGTGGCAAAGCCGGATTCATCTGCCGGAAACTTCCAAAATCGATATCCAACTGGGATATAATGATAAACAATACGGCGCCAACACCTTTTATTCGGCTAAATACCCTAATCAATATGAATACACCGGCTCTTATATGGGTTCTGTAAAAGGGGAGTTTGGCTCAACATTAAAAATAGTCCCCATTCTCTATTGGAACAGGCACCACGACCAGTTTGATTTAATAAAGGGATCGGATACCGGCCGTAATTTTCACCGGAACGATACCTACGGGGGTAATTTAATTTTCATGTATTCCTCTCTATTGGGAAACACCAGCCTGGGAGGCGAAGTACGGAAAGAAGATATCATGAGCAGCGTGCTGGGAAAACCAATGATAGCTCCACACAGAAAATACAAGATGTACGACAGCCGCGTAAATACCGGCATTGCATTGGAACATACCCTGTCTTTGAACCGTTTTGCAGCATCAGCCGGCATCTTAATGAACCATACTACTTTACTGAAAGGAAAATATGAGTTTTATCCCTCTGTAAATGCATCTTACAGACCATTGGACGAACTAAGGGTTTCAGCGTCCTGGAATAAATCCACCCGGATGCCGACTTTTACCGATTTATATTATACCACCGCAACGCATAATGGCAACGATGGGCTTGTACCCGAGAAATCGGAAGCGTTTGATATGGGGTTAAAATACAATAACTATTTTTTTGACGCCTATCTGACAGGATTTTTATTGTGGGGTAAAAATATGATCGACTGGGTAAAAGAAAATCCGGAAGAGACCAAATGGGCTTCATGGAACCTGACAAAAGTCAATACACAAGGAATAGAAACAGGCGTACGTTTCCGTTTATCAGCGTTTAGCCCGTTTCTGGGTAAACAATCGTCGCTGGCTCTGGATTACATGAGAATGCGCCAAACGAGCGATACAAAAAACCTTATTTCCAAATATACATTAAATTACCTGAGAGATAAATTTACGGTGAAGTTTACTCATCAGATAGGCAATAACTTTTCGGCAGGATGGTATTTCCGTTTCCAAAAACGCATGGGAACCTATGAGAAGTTTGTTAATTTGGAAAAAACAGGAGACGAGCCTTTCCCTTCTTTTTCAACATTGGATTTAAAACTAAACTACCAATACAAAGAAATCATATTCAACCTCTCTCTGAACAACCTTTACAACACAACCTATTTTGATTTGGGAAATATCCCCCAACCAGGCTTTTGGTTAACAGGAGGAATAAGCTATACTCTCAGGAAATAGCAATCCGGCCGCAGCTTATCAGTTGTCGCAATGTGGCGGATTCTTTACAGAATCCACTGCGTTAAGGTTTGTTCTGATAAAAAAAGAAGCTGCTTCTATCCCGAAGCAGCTTCCATATTGCATTTACTGTTTTTCAATTATCAATCGGTACTCCAACCGGTGTAACGATAGCCTTCTGCTTTAAAGGTCTGACCCGGAAAACGGGAATTAGTAAAAGTAAACGAAATAGCGTCCGATACAGTTCCAGAGGGAGCCGTTGTCCCTTTTAGCGTAACTTTACCATCAGTCAATGTGAATGTTGTTGTTGAAGTCGCTACATTACCGGCCAGATTTTCGATATTAGTTCCGGAAAAAGAAAGCGCATTCAAATCGCAATCAATCTTCCCATTGATTGAGTGAGCATTGGCTCCGCTTAGATTATAAGCTCCGATACGCAACCAACATTTAGTAGTAGACCCATCAGTTGTATTGGATATTTCACAGAAGTTTCTGTATACCAATTCGCCGGTTTCATCTGTAACGGTCACTCTGTATTTGCCGCCTAAAGGATGAATAGAAGTATATTCAATTTCATAGTCTCCATATGTTTCGCAGGAAGCGAATCCCAGCAGCAATAAAAACAGGACTGAAATATGTCTTATTTGTTTCATATTATTTTTTTTAATACTGAATTTAAAATTAAAAATTTTAATTACTGTCCGTTAGGCACTTGCCACCATAGCGGTTCCTGGACTGGTTTTGTTTCAGGAGCATTAGCGTTATAGAGAGCTGATATATTAGGCACAGGCAAGCGGCGTGGTATTTCTCTCGGTTGAAGAACCGTAGTCCCCGGACGTACCAGCGTTCCTAATACATAGCCGTCTTCGAGTCCCGGAGTAATATTGCTTATACGCACTTTTTCCGCGTCACTGATTGCAGGAATACCGGTACGGTTACGATCCATCCATGAATCCCATGAATTCGCTTTTGCTCCAGCTACCCATTTCTGGGTCAGGATACATTTCAGCATTGCACCTGTGGACGAGTTATCAAAAGCATAAGAACCTCCTATTTTTATGAAGTCTGCCGCATCATACCCCCAGCGGGCAAAAGCGTTGGTTACACCTTCATCATAAGCTGATTTGGCTCTGGCGTCATTTCCCGCTCTGGCTTCGGCTTCAGCTATAAGAAAGTACGTTTCTGCGGCGTTCATCAAATATACAGGGTCGGAATAAGACTGTTTGTACCTGGAAGAATTTACAAGTGGAACAGCATCATCTTCTCCCTCTGTTGTAGGAGGTTTTGTTCCGCAAGGAAGTCCGCCGTACATTTCCCTGTAGGTAAGCGTCTCTCCATTGCTTATAGCGGCAGAAGCAGCCGCCGTTAACTCATAAAATTCTTCGATACGCGGGTCATTGTATGCCAATAAGAATTCAAGAAGAGTATGGCAGGCACGTAAATTCTCTTTTGTGTTTAACTGGCGGATATTATATTCATACAAAGGATTTCCTTTGTTGGTAGCATCCTCAAAAGCTGTGAATGCACAATCTTCCGTCAACAGTCCGCCTGCGTTTATCAAAGAGGAAATCTGTGATTTATTAGCATCGAAATCGCGCAAATAAAGTTTCAACTTTAATGTCTTGGCAAAAGCCGTCCATTTGTCAATATCGCCTCCAAAGAAATAGTCTCCGTTGGTGATTGCGGGAAGAGAACCGCCTTTGGCTTCAGGAGCTTTTGCTATAGCTTCGTCCAGAAGAGCAATAATCCCGGGATAGACTACAGTTTTGCTGTCGTCATATTTCGGAGCAGGGAATTCCGACGCATTCACAGCTTCCGTAAACGGTATATCGCCATAAAAATCAGTAAGCATATGATAATTATACGCCGTCAGGATTTTACCTATTACCCAATAATTCCAGGCTTGTTGTGTCTCTGCCTGGGAAAGCAGGATTTTGAGGTCAGATAATGTATTGGCGTAGGCATTTGTCCAGAATGGATTGTATGAATCCTGGTTTAAATTATAGTTTGCAGTCGTATTATACTGATTCGTAGAGTTTCCCTGAGTAACATACTGGTTCCATAAATCTCCTGTCAACTGTCCGTTATATCCCCATTGAGCTACGGTGGTGGCTCCTGCCGAAGGGAGAAGGGTTGTCAGCGTGGCTTCTGTCGGATAGTTCGGA
>JAITRG010000052.1 GCA_031288515.1 Tannerellaceae bacterium | reverse complement strand
TTCTACTTTAACAGATTAAAAAACACGCGAAGAAAGAAGCTAATCCTGACACCGGCCTGGGAACTGCTTTTTCAACAGGAAAACTCCCCTGCTAAACGATACTTTTTCACTTTTCCTTTCAGCTTTCAGCTTTGTTGCAAAGGATTGGTTTACAGAATGAAATTCTGAAAGGAGACGCAAGAAGACCTTTCAGTTTCCTTACAGCCGGAGCCGGAGAAGAGAGATTTATTCCAAAAAAAAGAATTATAGTGTGTTGAGTAAACCAATATAATGCCTTTAGTAAACCATTATATACTCTTTACCAAACCATAATAATGGTCTGTTGAAGGCGTCATAGCGCTTTTTTTTAGTCTTCGCAATGTTTCATCAGAGTCTTCTCAATGGTTTACCAAAGGCGTCGCAATGGCGTTTTAAAGTCATCGTAATGGTTTGGAAAAGAGGGCGCAATGACTTTTCCCCTTTTTTGCCGGCCCCGTATTTTTTTGCTGAAAGAAGGCTGAACGGTCTTCTTTCAGCCATAGCCGTTCATACGCAAGCGCTTATAAACCGGCTGGAAGCTGAAAGATAGCGCCAGACAAGCCTGTGTTGGGGGGGGGTAATGGCCTGGGCCTGAAGAGGGGGATGGGGCTTTACGCTTTTGATGAGAACGTATTAATGCGTTAAGTAGAAATAATGAGTCCATGATAAAACATATCTTTTGAAGAAGGCGTAGTCGTATATCGGACGTCGAAAGACAACTCCCATCGCGCTGAAAATTTATAATTGGCATAAATTGCCGGCGAGATAAGCCCGAACGCCTTCTCTGTATTTGTTTTCGGCATTTTAGCTTTAAAACGGTAGTCATAATAATTGAGTAAAACGTATGGATTGAGCCATTATCGCTTGTTTTCATACACTGCCTCAGGTCTGACATAGAGATTGGCTGTGTTCAATCGGGAATTATTTACGGAAGAAAAACTTTCAATATCAAACCCTAACAGATTGCTTTCGAGGTGATTGAAGGAATAATCCACGCCAACTCGTCCTCTGACTTGCCATTTTCCGAGAATCCAACCATAACTCGCTTCGTTAACAAATTGGAAAACGGAAGGGGTTTATTATAACCAATGCGTACAAGCCGGAAATATCCGATGTCGCTTTGTTACTGCTGAAATCAACGGATAGATTTTCTTTCAGATACATGCCTGGTTTGTTTGAGTTCAAAGTAAACTGTCCCGAAACCGTGTGCGCAACTGTCTGTGGAAGAAGCGATTATTAGAGAATCTATCGGCATGGCGCGGTAGCTCGAAAATTTTGAGAAACCAAGCCCTGCCTGTAAAATCATCATATCTTTATTTTCAGACGTAACATCTGTTGTGTCTGTCAAATAGAGATAATTACTAAATTATTACTGTCTTCCTCAGTTGTAGATTCGCATAGAATATCTTTTTACCTTTGCACTGAAAAAACAGCAATTCCTATATGGAAAAAGTGATACTTTTGCAAAAACGGTTAATCTGGCTGAAATGGATATGGCTTTGCATGACAGTTTAGGGAACAGTCATTTGTATGCAATTATACGTTCTGAAATGAAAGTTGAGCAAAATACCTCTGATTCGAAAATTATTTGGGGGTTTGAAACATATATCGTGAATGACCCGGAAGTATCTTTAGAATTACCTGTGCAGTATGATTCATTGAGAATTTACGGATAAAATCCCTAATAAAAAAAGAGAATGAAACAAGCCTTTATCAAACTGCATCTCTCCATACTGTTAGCCGGATTTACCGGTATACTCGGAAAGGTAATCGCGTTGAACGAAGGCCTGCTGGTTTGGTATCGTATGATGTTTGCCGCGGCGGTGATGGGGGTGGTATTATTATTCCGCCGCTATCCCCGCCGCTATCCCCGCCCCGCCCGCTTATTCGGCGTAGGTTCGCTGCTGGCGCTTCATTGGGTATTCTTCTTTGGAAGTATTAAAGCGTCTAATGTGTCTGTCGGGGTGGTTTGCTTTTCGCTCACCGGTTTTTTTACGGCTCTGCTTGAACCCCTGCTGAATCATCGCCGGGTATCTTTTAAGGAATTAGCTTTCAGCTTGATTACATTAGCGGGCATAGGGTTGATATTTCATTTTGACGTAAGATACCGTACCGGCGTCGCATTGGGAGTAGTATCGGCGCTTCTGGCGGCGCTTTTCACTATTACAAACAAACAGGCAGGGGGCAAATGCGCTTCTTCCGTCATGTTATTTTATGAAATGCTTGGCGGCTTCCTTTTGCTTACCTTGCTGATGCCCTTCTACCTGTATTTTTTTCCGGTCGAAACAATGCTGCCGGATGCGCAAGACGCTGTCTGTCTGTTGATCTTTGCTGTTTTCTGTACGGTATTACTTTATCTGTTACAAATAGAGGTACTGAAACAAATATCTGCCTTTACCGTAAACCTGAGCTATAATCTCGAACCGGTTTACAGTATCCTGATCGCCATGCTTTTCCTGGGCGAAGCCAAAGAACTCTCCTTCTCCTTCTACATCGGCTTAGGCCTTATCCTCCTCTCCGTACTGTTGCAAACGTGGAATGTCCGGCGAACGTAAAGAGCTTTAACCATCATTCATTTAGGGAGACCGCAACTTGTGGTACATTTTAATAAATATATTCTTTTACAAAAGAAATTATCAAATTCAGAATTCCTGACCTATAAATCATATCTATCTAATACTAAGCATTAAATCAAAAAGGTTCGAGGAAATCAAAGTGTCCTTATATTTTTGAAAGAAGGATAAAAACACCTATATTTACCGACACTAATCACCTCTATA
>JAITRG010000025.1 GCA_031288515.1 Tannerellaceae bacterium | reverse complement strand
TCATTATAACAGATGGTATTAGATGTTATTTAATCAAATAAACCACAAATAAAAGATTGCATGAGTAAAAGATCAATCGCGCAATCTTTTATTTGTAGCCAAAGATATAAAATTTATTTTGATATAGATATGCCTTAAGTGATTCAGGGCCTTGTTTTTGATCATGGCGAGGATATACGCCGGGGCATTCAGGCTGTCGTTGAAATTGTGCCGTTTCTCCCAGAAGTCCAGCATGGCTTCCATGTAAAGGTCTTCGGCGATATGGACGTCTCTCACGTATGAATTGGCGAATAAGATAAATGGCTCTTTGTAGTGGTTAAAGAGCGCCGTGAAGAATGCGGTTTTGTCTTTATAATCATTCATACTGAACAAATGAAAAACAAATATAGTACAAATGACGATATGCAGAAACGGTTTGAATTTTATTTTCGGATTATTTAAACGGTTTCTATGGCTGCCCGGGCGGTTTATTTGTTGATATTTTTCGCGATGTCTTGAACGTCTTTCAGAGTAAAGTTGCCCGATAGCCTGATGACGGTGAAGCTGCTGTCTGTATCGGCCAGCATCAGTAGGCTTTTTACCTGTTCGCCTTCCATATCTGCGTAGAAGGTGGTGCGCGTTTTGCCGTCTCTTACCCGCATGAGTTCCTGGTGTCGTTTGCTGATAAGTTGGGTGAACTCTTTCCGCATCTGGGGTATCCGGTCGGCCTGTTCGGTGTTTATTAGTTGCAGGGATTCTATTTTTCCTTTCATGTTCATCAGGTTGAGGCCTGCGTTTTCGATGACCGGCATCATATGGAACATCGCTTTTGAGATATAGACGGAAGTTACATTGTCCATTTCGGCATATTTGTCGAATAATTTGTCCTGCGCAAAGGCTGAGGTTGCGCAAAAGAAGCATAATACGATAAGGATATGTTTTGTTTTCATTTTGTTAATTCTTTAAATGTTTATCTAATAACTGGTTTACTTTTTCTATTTCCTGTCCGGCATTTTCTACTTTTCCGATTCCCTTATTCAGTTGGGCAGACATAAAGGCTAAGGCTTGTCCGGCTGCGACAGCCGCCTCTTCGGGGTTGGAGAAGGTATCGATCATGGACGGGGCAGGGGATTGTTTTTCTGTTTTCAGGAAAATACTTATACAGAGCAGGGCGATGGCGGCGGCGGCGGTTGCCCGGTACATAAGCCGGCCGTTTTTCCGTTTTTTTTCATTAGCCGCCAGCGCGTCGATATGCGCTTCCAGTCGTGCAGATAATCCTTCGGGGACAGGTATCTCTAACGATTCATCAATCAAACGGTCTACTTCTTCATCGTTCATAACTTGTTACTTTTAGATATTGTTCTTTTACTGTTTTCCGCGCCCTCGAAAGAAGTACGCGTACGTTTACGGCGCTCAGGCCGGTTATCTCTTCAATTTCTTCCAGCGAGCAATCGTTTATGGCGCTCAGGCGAATTACCTGCTGCTGCTTTTCGGGAAGTTTGTCTATTAATCGCTGTATCTGCTTCGATTCATCTTGCTCAATTGCTTCCGTTTCCGGCGAAATACCGATAGAAAGCGGCAGGTTTTCGAGACCCTCTTCCTGTATGTTCTTTCTCGACGAACGGAGCAAATCAAAGCATAAATTTTTTACCAGTGTGGTACAGAAAGCTTCCGTATTATTTATATGGACTAATTCTTCCCGTTTGTTCCACAGTTTGCAATAAGCATCCTGAAGGATATCTTCGGCGTCCAGACTGTTTCCGGTAAGTGCGTACGCAATCCGGTAGAGGCGGGGATGGCAGGGGAGAAATTGCCGTTTGAAGCTTTCGGCGTCCATTAGTTGTGCCCGTTTACAATTTTTTCAATGTCCGACTTCTTTATTTTCCCTTTGATACGAATCATCGTGGGGTCGTTTCCTGAAGTAAGTATTACTAATTCGTGAATAGTCTCGTTTTTGATGCGAAGCATTATTTTAACGCGTTCGCCGTTTTCATTTGAATTGATTATGGTTTCAAACAACGGGTCTTTCAAACTCTTAATCGCTTCCGAAAAGCGTTCTTTCGTATCATTGTCGCAATCGTCGAAATTCAGGACGTCGATATTCTCTACTCCCATGGTGTCTTCAAACATGCCGGCAATCTTCATCATAAAGCGTCCGATGCTTACTTTATTGGCGCTTGCATGGCCTGAAAACTCATTGAATACCTGGTTTACATTCTTCTGCCCATATCCCGCCTGGCAGATGAAGGCGATTAGCGCTGTACCGATTATTTTCTTTATCATATCTTGTAATTTTTAAGTGTTGCTTATTATACTCTCAAGACGGGCAGCGAATTGATTTTGTTACAAAATAATTCTACTTTAACACATTAATACGTTCTCATCAAAAGCGTAAAGCCCCATCCCCCTCTTCAGGCCTATGGCATTAACCCCATTACACAGGCTTGTCTGGCGCTATCTTTCAGCTTCCAGCCGGTTTATAAGCGCTTGCGTATGAACGGCTATGACTGAAAGAAGACCTTTCAGCCTTCTTTCAGAAAAAAAATACGGGGCCGGTAAAAGAAGAAATAAAACATTGCGTCCTATTTTCCAAACCATTACGATGCCTTTGGTAAACCATTATGATGACTCTATAACGTCCTTGCGACGCCTTTGGTAAACCATTGGGAAGACTCTGATGAAACGCGAAGACTAAAAAAAGCGCTATGACGCCTTCAACAGACCATTATTATGGTTTGGTAAAGGCATTATTGTGGTTTGGTAAAGAGTATATATTGGTTTACTGAAGGCATTATAATGGTTTACTGAAGACTGTATAATGATTTTTTTATGGAATAAATTCCTCTCTTCCGGTTTCCTGAAAGGAAGCTGAACGGTCTTTTTTCAGGATTTTCATACTGTAAGTCAATCCTTTGCAACAAATCTGAAAGCTGAAAGGAGAAGTGAAAAAGTATCGTTTAGCAGGGGAGTTTTCCTGTTGAAAAAGCAGTTCCCGGGCCGGTATCAGGTTTAGCTTCTTTCTTCGCGCGTTTTTTAATCTGTTAAAGTAGAAGGAATGATAATGCCTGATATTTCGTTAATAAAATATAATTGAAATTTCCTGACGGTTACTTGGAAATATTCGTTATTTTTGTTTCCGGAAAACGTATTTATTGCATGAAAAAAATTGTTGTTCTTATTACTTTCTTTTTAATTATCATTCAATCGTTATCTGCACAGAAAGTAGGATTAGTACTGAGTGGCGGAGGAGCCAAAGGAGCAACGCATATAGGAGTAATCAAAGCCTTGGAAGAAAATAATATACCGATTGATTATATTACGGGCACATCCATCGGAGCCATTATCGGCAGTTTATATGCTATGGGGTACTCGCCGGATGAAATGCTGGAATTACTCTTATCAGACGAATTCGGCTATTGGCAGTCGGGCAGAGTGGAAAGCGAGTATATTTATTATTTAAAGAAACCGGATGCTTCTCCCGAAATCACTCATTTTTCTATTGATATATCCGATTCGCTTCAACTAAAAACAAAATTTTTACCCCAAAGTTTAATCAATCCCATACAAATAAACCAAGCTTTTATGGGGCTTTTCGCACAGGCGACAGCTAAGGCCGGTTGGAATTTTGATAATTTATTTGTCCCCTTTCGTTGTGTAGGCGCGGATGTGTATAATAAAAAGCCTGTTCTGTTTAAAAACGGCGATCTGGGCGACGCGGTACGGGTTTCCATGTCGGTCCCTTTCGTCTTTAAACCAATATGGAAAGATAGCGTACCGCTCTTCGACGGAGGAATCTACGACAATTTTCCGGTAAACCCAATGAAAGAAGCTTTTCATCCTGATTTTATATTCGGATGCGCCGTAGCAGGTACGCAAACCAAACCATCCGAGAATATTTATAACCAGATGGAAGCCCTGATTATGCAAAAAACAGAGTACGATATTCCGGAAGACGAAGGAATGATGCTTAAATTCAGCTTCCCCGACGTATCGTTACTCGATTTCCCACGGGCAAAAGAATTAATGGACGCCGGCTATAAAAAAACCATGGAGCTAATGGATTCTATCAAAGGCAGGGTCTCGCGCGCAGTAACGCTCCAGGAAATAACCGAACGGAGAAAAGCGTATAAGGAGAGCCTCCCCCCGCTGATTTTTCGCAACATACATGTTACCGGCGTGAATGAAGCGCAAAAAGCGTATATTGAAGCCCAGCTACATCGTGATATTTACGGAGAATTTACAATGGAAGAATTCAGGCGCGCTTATTTTAAGATGCTTACCTATTCTAAAATAAAAGAGATCGTCCCGCATGCCGTATACAACCGGAAAGAAAAGAAGTTCGACCTCTATCTTGATGTAACGATAAAGGATGAAATATTAGTGGGCTTCGGAGGGAATATCTCATCACATCAGGCCAACCAACTCTTTTTAGGATTGGGATATCAGAATATATCAAATTTTGCGACAGACTTAAACGCTAATTTCCAAATGGGAAATTCATTTGACGGAGTACTGTTGAACAGCCGTTCTTACCTGCAAACACGCATACCTGCATATATTAGTGTACGGGGGATGTTTTCCAATAAAAAATATTCCGAAAGCCAATCGCTGTTTTATGAAGATATTGTTCCTTCCATCATTAAGCAGAAAGAACTTTATACGAGTCTGGATTTTGGATTTCCCTTCCTGAACAAAGCGAAATCGGAAATAAGCTTTTCATACGGCAAACTGGATGATTATTATTTCCAGACGTCCAACATTTCTTTTCCGAATGCCGCCTTCGACCATAGTTGGTATAATACGTTCAGCGGTTCATTGAACATCGAACGTAATTCGTTAGACTTCAAACAATATCCCACAAGCGGAAGAAAACAATACCTGAGAGCGATGTATGTCCGTGCATCCGAGAACTATAAACCCGCTTTAAGCGCCTACCCTCAATTTGAAAAAAAAACGCATAGCTGGTTGCAGATTAAAGAGCATTGGCAATATTATCGTGTGATAAGCCCGTCGTTTAACGTGGGGTTCTCAGGCGAAGTGATGGTTTCAAGTAAAAACCTCATGAACAATTATACAGCCTCCATATTACAGGCGCCGGCTTTTACGCCTACTCCCCACAGCGAAATTGTTTTCAACGAAGCGTTCCGGGCCAATCAATATGCCGCAGCAGGCATATCGCCAATCGTAAAATTGAGCAAAATGGTTCATTTACGTGCAGACTTATACTGCTTTGTTCCCTTTCACGAGATAAAAAAAGAAACCCGGGCCGAAGCTGGTAAATATATAGACATACCTTATTATGGAAAGTTTATGCGTTCTTTTAAATATATGGGCGAAACAGCATTCGTTATCCAATTGCCTTTTGCCTCTATCAGCGTGTATGCCAATGGCTATAGCTATCCAAAGAAAAACTTTAACTTCGGCTTGAATATCGGCTACTTACTATTTAATCCCAAAATGCTGGACTAAATAATTAAAAACCACAAAAAAATTTGTACCTTTCAAAGAAAGTACTACCTTTGCCCACGCAAACATTAAATGGCCGCGTAGCTCAATTGAATAGAGTAGCTGACTACGGATCAGCCGGTTACAGGTTTGAATCCTGTCGCGGTCACAATCGAAAGAAATGCGTAACTAAAAGTTAAACAGTTATGTATTTCTTTCGTTTTTTTGCACAACATAAGTGAAATATCATGCAATATCTTACAATACTTGGAGAAATGTAACCGGTATGTTCTCATCTTTTTGAGGTATTCTTATCCAAAGTCATTTTTTTGGCGTTTATCGTAACACTCCAACCATTGGTATACTCAATTACTTTCTCATACTTCTAATAAGCCCCCTTTCTTTGCTAATTTCAAAATGAGTTCAACAATTTCCGGTGGGCAGGCATAGCTGAACATTGGAATGATTCATATTGCAGTCGGCAACATCGTTTTTACTGATTTTGCTTTCATTAGCATCTTTGTTAATAACAATACCGCTATTGGTATTGCTCATACTCTGTGAATGTAGGTTTAAATCATTGCTTAATCCCGGCTCCTGATTAAAGTGAATCATATCTTTACCCTCTGTCGGTAACCGGTTACTTCTTGTTTTCATTGTTGTAATGTTTATTTATATGGTTTGCTTTTTTAAATGGATCTCCGTTATAGCAATTGTTTGCATAATAGCTTATCAACGTATCGGCCATGAATGACATATCACATACGGACGTTTTTATTTGTGCCTTACGTTCGGCTATTTTTGCCGGCAAATATTCGCCTGTATGGTTACGGCGGTCTTCGTCATCATTCCAGCGCTTAACCCTTTTCTTTTCATTCTTCCAGGCCCACGTTAAACACTGTGAGAATGTGAACATCCAACCGTTACGGCCCTTTTTCGTTGACCATGCTTTTTCCATTACGCTGCTTTTATCACATTTTGTTTTCATAATTATATCTTTTATGATGCTTTTATACCACAAATATAGCATATACAATATAATCATACAAATATTAAAAGTAATATTTTTATCATAAATGATATGTTTATGTTTTATTTATATCTTTTATGCTATTTATTTCTAATTTTATACTACTTTTGCAATATAACATAAAGGATATATTATGAAAACAAGAATTAAAGAAATTTGTAAAGAGAAGGGTATGACTATTAGTACTATTGCTGAACTAATAGGAACTCCGCAAACGAGCCTTAGTAGGGCTTTGAGTGAAAACGGGAACCCCACATTAGAAACGCTTAGCAAGATTGCCGGCGCTCTCGGCGTTCCTGTCGCCGATCTGTTCGAGCAACCTGCTGGAGATACTATCACCTGCCCGAAGTGTGGAACAAAATTCAGAATGGAGGAATAAGGATATGACAAAGAAAGAATCTCTAAAACTGTTTGAAGGAAAGAATGTGCGTGCTATATGGGATGATCGGCAAGAGAAATGGTATTTCTCAATAGTTGATATAATCGCTGTTTTAACTGACAGCCACGACTATCAAGCAGCAAGAAACTACTGGAAAGTACTGAAAAACAGGCTTGTAAAAGAAGGGAATGAAACGGTTACAAATTGTAACCAGTTGAAGATGCAAGCTTTCGACGGTAAGATGCGTATGACCGACGTAGCAGACACGGAGCAACTTTTCCGGCTTATCCAATCCATACCCTCGCCAAAGGCAGAACCTTTCAAACGATGGATGTCGCAGGTAGCCAGCGAACGCATAGACCAGATGCAAGACCCGGAGCTTTCCATTGATCAGGCGATAATGGACTACAAGCGTTTAGGGTATTCCGACAACTGGATAAACCAGCGCATCAAAAGTATTGAAGTTCGCAAGGAACTAACCGACGAATGGGAGAGCCGGGGTATGGACGGGATGCAATATGCTTCATTGACGGACATAATAACCAAAGAATGGAGCGGACGCACAACAAGGGAATATAAGAGGCTGAAAGGGCTAAAGAAAGAGAATCTCCGGGACAATATGACCAATATAGAACTTGCCTTAAATACGCTTGCGGAGGCTTCTACCACTGAAATATCAACCTAAAGGATTTGATGAAAATGCAGCCACAGCCAAAAGCGGGGGTAGCCTAGCCAAAGCAGCACGGGAACAACTTGAATCACAACTTGGCCGCTCTGTTATCTCATCCGTAAAGGATAAAGACTGTCTACTGCATAAAAATGAAAACGACAATGAAGAAATATAATAATAATCCGTATCTATTCAGGTAGAAAAGTAGAACAACTTGAAATCGCAAATTGTGACATCAAACTTTGCAATAGGCCTCAACCTCA
>JAITRG010000084.1 GCA_031288515.1 Tannerellaceae bacterium | reverse complement strand
GCTTTGCCAGGATTCGCTCAGTCATTGATACCACTATCAAAAATGGACAGGATGTTTTTACTGCTTTGAAATGTCTTGCTGACATCCAATGTGGGAATACGACCTGAGTAGTTACTCATTTTTCAAATATCATTCTCTCTTTTCGCCTGCAAAAATACATCCTTACTACGGATTTTCCTTCCACGCGCTTTTATAAACTCCGGCAAGAAAATGGAGTGAATCTCAAAAACAGGGAGTTTTCGGATAGGCGCTATTTATAAATATCCTGAAAACTGAAAGAAGGGGAGTTACTTTTAAACAGTTCGGGTGGAAAGTAGTACATTTGCGGTTGAATTAAAAATGATGAGAAATGCAGAAACCTTCTATTCCTAAAGGGACACGGGATTTTTCGCCGGAAGAAATGGCGAAACGAAACTATATTTTCAATACGATTCGCGACGTATTTCACCTGTATGGATATCAGCAGATTGAAACGCCCGCTATGGAGAATCTTTCTACCCTGATGGGGAAATACGGGGAAGAAGGAGACAAACTTTTGTTTAAGATATTAAATTCGGGCGATTTTTTCAATGGAATAACCGATGAAGAGCTATTGGCCCGTAATCCGCAGAAATTTACAATAAAGGCTTCCGGAAAAGGGTTGCGCTACGACCTGACTGTTCCCTTTGCACGTTATGTGGCGCAACACCGGAATGAGATCAGTTTCCCGTTCAAACGCTACCAGATACAACCTGTCTGGCGGGCAGACCGTCCGCAGAAAGGGCGGTATCGTGAATTTTATCAATGCGATGCGGATGTGATAGGCTCGGATTCGTTGATGAACGAGGTTGAACTGATACAAATAACAAGCGAGGTGTTCAGGCGGTTCGGCATTTGTGCGACGTTTAAGATAAACAATCGTAAAATACTTTCCGGTATAGCGGAAATTATAGGCGAGCCGGAGAAGATTGTAGATATAACAGTCGCCATAGATAAATTAGATAAGACAGGTTTGGATCATGTAAATGAAGAACTTCGTTCGAAAGGGCTGAGTGAGAAAGCGATTTGTGATTTACAGCCGATTATCCGGCTGGAAGGCAACAATCAGGAAAAAATCGCGAAATTGAGACGTGTTTTACATTCGTCCGAAATTGGATTGAAAGGGATCGACGAGGTGGCGTTTATATTGCAAAAACTCGAAACGATTGACCTGCCTCTTACCTTGGAATTGGATTTAACGCTTGCCCGCGGTTTGAATTACTATACAGGCGCCATATTTGAAGTGAAAGCGGCAGATGTGCAGATAGGCAGTATCACCGGAGGCGGGCGGTATGATAATTTAACAGGCGTCTTTGGTATGGAAGGCATTTCGGGCGTAGGTATCTCTTTTGGCGCCGACCGTATTTTTGATGTATTGAACCAACTGGGGCTGTATCCGTCGGATTCGTTGGCAACCACTCAATTGCTGTTTGTTAATTTTGGAGAAAAGGAAGCGGACTGTCTGCTCCCGGTATTGTCTGAAATTCGTGCGGCAGGCATCAGGACAGAACTTTATCCCGAACCTGCTAAAATGAAAAAACAAATGGGCTATGCCGATGCAAAGAAAATACCTTTTGTGGCGCTTGCCGGCGAAAACGAAATGTCGGAAAAGAAAATAAACCTGAAGAATATGGCTACCGGAGAACAGTCTTTAGTAACAATCGATGAATTAGTAAAATGTTTTGTCGCTGACAAAACGACAACGTAGATGTCAGACGAGGTAACATCTTGTCAGTTTTGAAGGATTGGCACAGTATTCGTAAGTCGTTAGACAAAACAGAAAAATTACATAATTAATTATTCACAATTAAAAAATAATAGAAAATGAAGATTAAGCCATTAGCAGACAGAGTGCTGGTTAAGCCCGCTGCAGCAGAAGAAAAGACAGTTGGTGGAATCATTATTCCAGATTCAGCAAAAGAGAAACCTCTGAAAGGTGAAGTTGTAGCCGCAGGAAACGGAACAAAAGATGAAGAAATGGTCGTGAAACCCGGCGATCCGGTATTATATGGCAAATATGCCGGAACGGAAATAGAACTGGATGGCGAAAAATATTTAATTATGCGCCAATCTGATATTTTGGCAATTATCTAATCTTAATTTGTAAATCTAAAAAATAAACAGTATCATGGCAAAAGAAATTAAATTCAATATGGAAGCCCGCGACCTTTTGAAAAAAGGCGTGGATGAATTAACGAACGCAGTTAAAATTACATTGGGTCCGAAAGGCCGTAACGTGATTATCGAAAAGAAGTTCGGCGCGCCGCAGATTACAAAAGACGGCGTAACGGTAGCCAAAGAAATAGAATTAGGATGTCCGTATGAAAATATGGGCGCTCAATTAGTAAGAGAAGTCGCTTCTAAAACAAACGATAACGCCGGCGACGGAACAACTACCGCAACGGTATTGGCTCAGTCTATTATTGGCGTAGGTTTGAAAAACGTAACGGCCGGCGCTAACCCGATGGACCTGAAACGGGGTATAGACAAAGCGGTTGCCAAAGTGATAGAATGTATTGCCGAACAGGCGGAAGCTGTAGGCGACAGCCTTGAAAAAATAGAAAACGTAGCTAAAATTTCTGCAAACGGCGATGAAAGCATCGGTAAACTGATTGCCGAAGCCATGGGAAAAGTAAAAACGGAAGGCGTTATCACCGTAGAAGAAGCTAAAGGTATCGAAACATATGTCGACGTAGTGGAAGGTATGCAGTTCGACCGCGGCTATATCTCTGCTTATTTTGCAACGGATACCGAAAAAATGGAAGCTCAGCTTGAAAATCCGTTCATCCTGATCTATGATAAGAAAATTTCCGTACTGAAAGAACTCCTCCCAATCCTTGAACAAACAGTGCAAAGCGGCCGCCCGATGCTGATCATTGCCGAAGACATCGACAGCGAAGCGCTGGCCACCTTAGTGGTTAACCGCCTGCGTGGTTCGTTGAAAGTATGCGCTGTGAAAGCTCCCGGATTTGGCGACCGCCGCAAAGCAATGCTGGAAGATATTGCTATCCTGACAGGCGGAACTGTTATTTCGGAAGAAACCGGTTTGAAACTGGAAGGCGCTACCATAGATATGTTGGGTACGGCAGAAAAAGTAACGGTAAACAAAGACAATACGACGATTGTAAACGGCGCCGGCGATAAAGCGGATATCCAGGGACGTATCAGTCAAATCAAAGCTCAGATAGAAACGACTACTTCCGATTACGATAAAGAAAAATTGCAGGAACGTTTGGCTAAAATGGCCGGCGGCGTGGCTGTTCTTTATGTAGGAGCTCCTTCTGAAGTTGAAATGAAAGAAAAGAAAGACCGTGTAGACGACGCTTTGAGCGCTACCCGTGCAGCCATTGAAGAAGGAACGGTTCCGGGCGGCGGCGTAGCTTATGTCCGTGCCATCGACAAACTGGAAGGTCTGAAAGGCGAGAATGAAGATGAAACGACCGGTATCGAAATCGTTAAACGCGCTATTGAAGAACCGCTTCGTCAAATCGTGTTCAACGCCGGTAAAGAAGGCGCCGTAGTTGTTCAGAAAGTAAAAGAAGGAAAAGGCGATTTTGGGTACAATGCCCATACGAACGTTTACGAAAACCTTTGCGAGACAGGCGTTATCGACCCTGCCAAAGTAGCTCGCGTAGCGTTAGAAAATGCAGCGTCTATCGCCGGTATGTTCCTGACTACCGAATGCGTTATCGCTGAAAAGAAAGAAGATACCCCCGCAGCGCCGATGAACCCGGGTATGGGCGGCGGCATGGGCGGCATGATGTAAATTTAATTGAAGTGAATGAAAAGGAGGAGAGACATTTGTTTCTTCCTCCTTTTTTTATTTTACCTCAAAACATGGAAACTAAACAGGAATATATGCGTAGGATTGGTAGTTTTGCAGAACTTAAATATACGCTCTTATGAAAAACGTACGCTTATCTTTTGTTTATCCGTCTTGCCGGCATGGAATGTTAACGGACAGTCTCTGAATACTCGTTTCTTCGCTCTTTTTATTCTTCCGCTTCGAATTGCTTGAGAGAAAGGTTGTCTCCGTCCCATTCCACGTATGAGAAATGCGTCATGAAGTCGCCGTCGATAATTAACCGGCAGGTATGGCTGAGCATCAGGTCGAGCATGATGTGGCGGTGGCCGAAGATGAAGAAGTTGACGTCGGGATGGCGTTTAAGGTACTCTTTGGCGAAGATGGCAAGGTATTCGCCGTCTTCTCCCTGGTATTCCTGTTCGGCTTCCCGTCTTAATCCGCCTTTACGGCTGCTTAGCGACCAGTCGAGCGCCAGGCCGGACGTCCAGCGGGGATGGATGGAGGCGTAAAGCCACTGACAGAAACGGTTGCGGAAGAATGCCCGGAGGAAGCGGAATCCTTTGCTGCGGTAATCCACCTCGTCGCCATGCCCCAGGAAGAAGCGTTTGCCCAGCAGGTCTGTCGTTATTACATCGCGGTGGATGATGGCGCCGATTTCTTTTGGCAGGTAATCGAACATCCAGACGTCGTGATTTCCGGTGAAGAGATGAATCTCGACCCCTGCGTCGGAAAGTTCGGCCAGTTTGCCAAGGAGGCGTACAAAGCCTTTCGGTACGACGTATTTATATTCGAACCAATAGTCGAATACGTCTCCCAGTAGCCATACGGCCGAGGCGTCGTTTTTGATACTGTCGAGCCAGCGTGCCATCTTCTTTTCAACGCCTGGCGGGTCTGCGTGGAAGCGGGCCCCCAGGTGAGAATCGGAGGCGAAGTATATCTTTTTGCGGGAAGTCTCCATATTGTTGGCGTTCAGAGGAAACCCAGTTCCAGTTTAGCCTCTTCCGTCATCATGTCTTTGTCCCACGCCGGGTCGAATACGAGGTTGATCTCTACGTCGTTTACCCCTTTTACGGATTCTACCTTCATGCGTACGTCTTCCACGATAAAGTCGGCAGCCGGGCAGTTGGGGGCTGTAAGCGTCATGTCGATACGTACGTTCTTTTCGTCGTCTATATCTACCTTGTATATTAAACCCAGGTCGTATATGTTGACCGGTATTTCCGGGTCGTAAATCGTTTTAAGCATTGCTGCAATAGCCTCTTCGGTCTGAAGGAATTCGTTGTTGTTTATCATTTAATCATGTACTTTTTGCAAAAATACATGATTAAGTTGATAGTTCGTCAGCGGCTGTTATATTTTTCCTTCGTCGGCGTAGCTATAATAGGAATTGTCGGCTATGATGATATGGTCGAGGAGTTTTATATCCATCAGTTTGGCGGCGTTTTGAAGGCGGGCGGTCAGCGTATCGTCGTTGCGGCTGGGGGAGAGGTTTCCCGAAGGGTGGTTGTGGCAAAGGATAATGCCGGAGGCAAGGGCGTTGATGGCTGCTTTCATAATCAAGCGGATGTCGGCGGAAGTTTCGCTGACGCCTCCCTGGCCGACCTTCATTTTTTCCGTTACTTTGCCCGATTGGTTTGTCAGGGCTATCCACAGCTCTTCGTGGTGCAGATCGCAGATAAAAGGTTTGAACAGGAGGTAGGCGTCCTTGCTGCACAGTATCTTTTCCTGTCTGGGGCGTTCGCTGCCGTTACGCCGGCGCCCGAGTTCCAATGCGGCGGCAATCGTTACGGCTTTGGCCTCTCCGATGCCTTTAAATTCGGTTGTCAGTTCTTTGATGGTAAGTTTGCCCAGACGGTTGAGGTTGTTACCGGCGAAATGAAGGATACGTTGAGACAGTTGTACGGCCGATTCCGTATTGTTTCCCGAACCGATAAGGATAGCCAGCAGTTCGGCGTCGCTTAATGAAGAAGCTCCTTTCAGGAGCATTTTTTCGCGCGGGCGGTCTTCTACAGCCCAGTCTTTGATAGTAAGTTTATTCATAACAGCAGGGAGGCGTCAGTTAAATACGGAAGTACGGAGGCGCCGTTTAAAACGGAGGGCTTACCATACTTCCGTGTCATTGTATGATATGGTTATTCGCGTATGCGGCCTATGTAAGAACCGTCGCGTGTGTCGATTTCTATTTTTTCTCCTGCGTTGATAAACAGGGGGACGCGTACTTCGGCGCCTGTTTCAACCGTTGCGGGCTTTAACGTGTTGGTGGCCGTATCGCCTTTTATGCCCGGTTCGGTGTAGGTAACTTCCAGTATTACATGGACGGGGAGTTCGCAGGTGAGAACCGTTTCGCTGGCGGCATGTACCATGGCTTCCACCATATCGCCTTCTTTGAGAAACTGAACGCCGCTGATGCCTTCGCCCGGGATTGAAATCTGTTCGAACGTATCGGGATGCATAAAGTTGTACCCCATGTCGTCTTGATACAGGAACTGGTAGGGGCGGCGCTCGACGCGTACTTCCTCTACTTTTACGCCGGAGTTCCAGGTTTTATCGATTACGCGGCCGGTGGTGACGCTCTTCAGTTTGGTACGTACAAAGGCGGGGCCTTTCCCTGGCTTTACGTGTAGAAATTCAACAATAAAATAGTATTGGCCATCCATATCGAGGCACATTCCGTTTCTAAAATCAGCAGTAGTTGCCATATAAAATTTGTCTGTATGATTAATAATTCATTGAAATAGATTGCAAAAATACAATTTCTCCGAAAAAGATGCAACTGCCCGCCCTGATATAATGTTACTTTCCTTTACGCCAGGGCTTCTTTAAGGATTTCGCCAACGGTAGGGTGGGGGAATACGCAGGAAGCCAGTTCGTGTGCCTTAAGGCCTTTTTCTATAGCGACGCCGGCTATTACGATCAGCTCCGAAGACGGGTTCCCCAGCAGATGGGCGCCGATGATTGTCCCGTCTTCCGAAAGGATAATTTTGCAGATTCCGTTGCCCATTTCATTTTCCGCCACAAAACGGCCCGAGAAGGCCATCGGGATTTTCCTTACCGAGTAGGCTTTCCCTTCGGCCTGCAACTGCTCTTCCGTGGCTCCTGCGCCTGCCAGTTCGGGATTGGTGTAAACAATGGCCGGTATCGCCTTATAGCTCATTCCCGGAGCGGCTTTTCCCACGATATGCCTTACCGCCGCTTCGGCTTCGCTGACGGCCGTATGGGTCAGTAGCGAATAGCCGGTGACGTCGCCGCAGGCGTAGACGTTTGGGAGGGAAGTCTGCATATATTCGTTTACTTTAACGCCGCCCCGGAGCCTTTCTACCGCTAATGTTTCCAGACCGAACCCCTGGGTTACCGGGCGGCGGCCTGCGCTTAGCAATAGTTTCTCTCCTTCGAGGGCGAATGTTTCGCCGTCTTTTTCTATCGACGCCTTCGTTCCGTTTACAGCCGCTACCCTGTGTCCTGTGTAAAACGTCACGCCTTTCCTGGCGTATTCGGCGCGTAGCTGGGCGGCCAGCTCCCTGTCCATTCCGGTAAGGATTTCATCGAGCGCCTCCACCACCTGTACTTTCGTCCCCAGGCTGTTAAAGAATGAAGCAAATTCCATCCCTATCACGCCTCCTCCGATAATCGTCAGCGATTCCGGCAGTTCTTTTGTCTGAAGGGCTTCGCGGCTCGTCCAGTATCCGGCGGTATCCAGTCCGGGGATGGGGGGAATGACGGTTTCCGAGCCGGTGCATATAATCAGGCGCCGGGCGTCATAACTTTCGCCGGCGCAGGCGATGGTAATCGTCCCGTCCGAAGCGTGCCCTTTTATTTCGGCCGTTCCTTCAATGGTCGTTACATTGTGTTCTTTCATCTTCATCCGGATGCCTGCCACCAGTTTCCTTACCACTTTATTCTTCCGTGCGATGATTTTCGGGAGGTCTGCCGAGACATTCTCCACCCCGACGGCATACCGGGAAGCATGTTTTGCCGTATCGAATACTTTTGCCGAATAAAGCAGCGTTTTGGCAGGGATACATCCCTCGTTCAGGCAAACGCCGCCCAGGGCGTTTTTTTCAAATAAGACAGTTGAAAGCCCGGCAGCGCCCGCTCTTTCTGCGGCAGTGTATCCGGCCGGCCCACCGCCGATAATGGCTACGTCATACGTTATCATTTGTTTCTTGTTTAAGTTTACAGTGAGATTTTTTATGTTTACAGAAAATTCGTGTCATTTACCAGTTTGATGTCAGGGTTGAACTGTTTAAGCAGTTTGATAAAGTCTTTTTCATTTTGCGGAGACGCCATCAACCACAACCCCGTCCCTGACCGGATACCTATACGGTTTAACGACAGGGCATAACTTGGCGCCGGTATAATCGTACGCTCCAGTTCTTCAATCTTGCCGATCCTGATTTCTTTTTCAGGAAAGATGCTGCAATGGGCAATCAGCCTGCCGTCGGCAGTGATAATATAATACGTGCTAAGCATCGCATGCACCGCCAGCGCCGTTATCAATAATACAGCCGCCACAGCCGCTGCGTTACCCTTAATAACCGCTGCGAAACAAATAACAATCAAGATAAAAAGCAGCAAATGATACCACCAGTCTACTTTCGATTTAAAAACTCTGTCCATCTTTCCTTTTTTTTGCGAAAGATACTAAAAAAATAATGAGAAGAGAGGAATTAGTCGTTTTTCTATAAGACGACGGTAGCATATCCATGAATTTCCTTATCTCTCAAGGTTCTTCCTTTGCAGATGAAATCCTTTCCTTTGTAGGATAAAGCTCTTCCTTTACAGGAAAAAATCTCTTCCTTGCAGGGAAAGCTCTCTTCCTTATGGAGAAAAATCTCTCCTTTGCAGGTAAAATCCTCTTCCTTGTAGAGAAAACACTCTTCTTTGCATGAGAAAAGTCATCCTTTGCAGGTAAAAATCTATCCCTTGTAGGATGAAGTTCATCCTTTGTAGGGGAAAACTTCTTCCTTGTAGGGAAAAGTCTCTCCTTTGCAGGATGAACTTCATCCTTTGTAGGAGAAGAACTCTCCCTTGTAGGATGAAGTTCATCCTTTGTAGGGGAAAGATTATCCTTTGTAAGATGAAGTCTATTCTTCATAGGATAAAAGTCATCCTTTGTAGGAGAAGAACTCTCCCTTATGGGATGAAGTTCATCCTTTGTAAGGGAAAGATTATCCTTTGTAGGATGAAGTCTATTCTTCGTAGGACAAAATTCATCCTTTGTGGGAGAATAACTCTCCTTTGTGGGATGAAGTTCATCCTTTGTAGGGGAAAGATTATCCTTTGTGGGATGAAGTCTATCCTTCGTAGGACAAAATTCATCCTTTGTGGGAGAAAGACTCTTCCTTGTGGGATGAAATTCATCCTTTGTAGGAGAAATATTATCCTTCGTAGGACAAAGCTTATCCCTTGTAGGATGAAGATTATCCTTCGTGGGGGAAATCCTCTCCTTTGTAGGATAAAGTCTTTCCTTTGTGGGGAAAACCGGTTTCCTTAGCTCAGCGATATTGATTTTAAGGGGGTCTTTGCCAATAGCGTTGATTTTAATCCTGTCTTTTTACCTCCGCAACGCGGTACATTCTTCATCCGTACGACGGATAGCTCCCCGCCGGGAGAAACCGGCGGAATGTTCGTGCCGTGGGCGGGAGGTGAAAGGAACCGGTTTTCCCGCGCTCCATGCCGGGGTTTACCCGTCAACGAATCGTCTTAGCGCCGCGCTCCGCTGTCTTCTCTTTGAATAAGAGGGCTAACAGGCCCAGTAATACGCAGGTAGACAGGGTGGAGATGATAAAGAGCGTTTCCCAGTCGCATGCATCGCCCAGCCTGAATACGTCTATCAGGTATCCGTTCAGGAAAGTGCCGATAAGATAGCCTGCGCCCCAAACGGCAAAAGAGAGGAAGCCTTGCGCCTGCGCTTTCATGTTGTCGGGCGCAGCCTGGTCGGTATATACCTGTCCCCCGACGAAGAACAGCCCGAAAATCAGCCCGTGCACCAGGATACCTGTTATATAGTAAGCCTGCTGGTCTAAAGCTACTCCCAAATAAAAGGTTGCGTATCGTACAACCATAGCGATCAGCCCGAATATCAACGTCTTCCTGATACCGTATTTTATCATGACCGTTGTTGTGATGACGAGGAAAAACATTTCGGCGAATTGCCCCCAGTTCATCGTAACGGTGATATATTTTACATTCATATCCGATAAAAACATGGAACCATATAAATGATACAGGTTGAACGGGATGACGGCAAGGAAAGAGATAAGCATAAAGATAAAGAAGTTGCGTTCCTTTAGCATGGAAATTACGTTCAATCCCAGCACGTCTTTTACCGAAAGCTTCCGGCTTTTATCGTCTGTAGCCGGCGTATGGGGCAGGAATAAATTCAGCGCGGCGGCAACGAAACCGATAGCGGCGCCGCAATAAAGAGGGAGCGCCGTACCGTCGAAAATACTAACGTCGAATACATGAATAGCTACCTGGCTGAATATACCCGAAGCCACCCACCCGACAGAACCCAATACGCGTATGCGTGGAAACTGGCTGGCAGGCGCATGCCGCATGGCAATGGCGCTGGTGAGGCTCCAGGTAGGCATGTAGCATAACATGGCAAGCATTACGCTAACCAGCAGCCCTGTAAAATGGGTTTGTTGCGTAGCGAACAGGAGTAAAACGCCTGTTGCCAGGTTCAGCATGGCCAGCACTTTCTCGCTTGCCGCGTACCTGTCGGCTATTACGCCGATGAACGGGGAGGCCATAGACCCGATAGCCATCGAACTTAAGATTAACGAAACCTGGTGCATCTCCAGCTTCAACGTATTGGCAAGGTAAGCGGCCATAGGAACCCACCATACGGCAAGCAGCACATACTGCATAAACATCATAACGCCTAAACGAAACATGGCAATTTGCGGGTTTTTCATTGGAAAAAAATATTATTAGGTTAATTTTGGTGTAAAGATAACACACTTTTCTGATAAAAAAAGCGGGCAGGGTATATTTTATTGTTTAACGTACACCTTTTCTTATCCTTTTAGCCGGATGATGAAGACGGCGCCCGGCTGAGAATAATAGTAAGAATTGCCGCAGGCGTCCAGGGCTTGCAGGTTGGATACCCGCCCGGTGTGGTAGAAGTCATCGTCGAATCCTCCCGCTATTTGCCATGACTTGCCGCTGTCGCGGTCGAAACAAAAGGTGTAGCCTTGTGCCGGGGCGGCCGGATTGTGGTAGCAGGATAGCCAGTAGCGGCCTCCGAAGCGGAGGGGGTAAACGGAAACGCCTCCGGCGTCGGCCGCCTGGCCGGGCGTTAATTGCCTGCGGCGGAGTAGCAGGGAGTCTTGCAGTAAATAGCCGGGCGTAAAAGGCGGCGAATAGGCATACGCCTGGCCGGTATCTGCCGCTATGGCTAATTCTAATTGAAGGAAAGAAGAACAGAAAGGTTTATGGGGAAGATCGGCAGGCGACAGTTCGTATGCCTCTATCTTTTGGAAAGAAGAATCATATTTTACGGCCTGCTGTTCTACGCGGAATTGCCCGGTAGACAGGTCGAAGCGCACGTTTTCTTCGGTTGTCCAGATGTAATTGTCGTGCATAAGGATGGAATGTATCCGGTGAAATTCGTCGCCGGTTATTTTCTTCCTGTCTAACAGTTCGCCGGTAAAGGAATAGTAATGTATATCATCTTCGTTGCCGAGCACGATGAGCCGTTGCGCCGCCTGGTCGATAACATACCCGGCTACCTGTATTACTTCGGGGTTGGTAATCCGGCAAATAAATGCTCCCGAAGCATGGAAGCGGTAGAGGCTCCGGTTACTTACAAGAAAGAGATTGTCTTTTTCCTGCCGCAAACAGTTTATATCGCTTATCGCCTCTCCTGCGGCCGGTTGCAAAGGGATAGCCGTTACTGTTTCGGCAATGTCGGATAACGAACCCTGGAACGAGCTTTTCAGAAGAAGATCATCCGTAAACAACTCGTATCCTAACCTGCCATATAAGGCAATCATAAAGAGTGTTAATGCAAGGAAAGCACGTTTCATAAGCGCCGGTTATTTTACCTGTATTACAACGTAAAGATATACATTTTATTGAATTTTTTTTCATTCTTCATACAGCATTTAACAAACTTCCTGCATCTTACTTAATATGATTCAATTGTGTTGTTAAATAAAAAAGAGAATTGGTATGAATACAAAAAGTATCCTCCTTAATCTGTCCCTTTGGTTTTTTGTTATTTTAACCCATGCACAGGGAATGGCCGGGAATGAGAAAACCGGAGATGAAAATAACGACGTTTTCCTGCGTAAAACAGGCAAGCTGTTCAGCTTTACGCAGGGAGGCGTACTCGCAGGCAATTCGGACAATGTGAATAATGCGCCGTTCGCTATTAATACTTCGCTGAACTATGCCGTCAACCGGAATATCTCCGCCGGGGTGGGAGTGGGTGTTGAGTTCTTTCACGAAACCCATCTGCCGGTTACGGCTAATGTCCTGTATCAGTTCGGCAATAAGCGGCTTGTCCCCTTTGTTATGCTTCAGGCAGGCTACCAGGCGCCTTTGGAAAGCAAACAATTCGACGGACAGCGTTATTACTGGGATTCTCTCTCCGGCTATTATTATTCTCCCCGCAAGCTTGACGCCAGGGGCGGGTTCATGGCGAATCCTTCCGCAGGGGTTATCTATTATACAAAGTCTGGCTTTGGCTGGAGCTTCGCTGCCGGCTATCGTTACCAGCTACTGAATTACGCGGGTGAAGACGATTATAAAATGCAGATAGAGTACAACCGCCTTTTACTTCAGATAGGTTTCATCTTTTAATCTTATCACTTATGAAAACAATATACACATCTGTTCTTTGCCTGCTGGCAATTTTTTTTATCTCTTCATGTACCGATAAGTATACGGAAGAGATCAACGTGAATGTGCCTGTTTATATGCCTTACGGCGAACTCCGTTCGGGCGTAAATAAAGCGGCGCCGAGGGAACTGGTTAAACCGGGTAAAATATACTTTAAGGGAAGCTACCTGCTGGTAGTGGAATATTTTGAAGGAATTCATTTCATAGACGTCTCCAATCCGGCGCGCCCGCAGAATAAAGCGTTTGTAGAAGCGCCTGGCTGTGTGGATATCGCCATGAAAGACGACTTGCTATATGTCGACAGTTACGTAGACTTAGTGATTCTCGACGTTTCCGACATGAATAATATCCGGGAAGCCGGGCGTGTAAATGATCTGCTCCCGTACACGCTTCCCCCGGCGGAAAACGACCAGTTGCCCTACGGCAAGGTAGACAAGGAGAAGGGAGTCGTTACCGGCTGGAAGGTGGGGCGCGAAAAACGCGAACTGGAAACCGAGCCTTATCCCTATTATTCTGTTGATGTTGTGTATCAGATGGCTGAAAAAGACATGATCTCTTCCCCGGGCGTCGTGACCGGGGGCGGTTCTACAGGCAAAAGCGGCTCGATGGCGCGTTTCGGGATATATGACAAATACTTGTACCTGGTAAACGACAACTGCCAGTTGTATACCCTGAATATCAGTAATCCCACCCAACCGGTTCAGGAGGGGGTACAGTTTTATGGGGCGCTGTTTGAAACGATGTTTATCCATGATAAGCATATATTCTTCGGAACGCCCAACGGCATGGTAGTTTATTCCCTGAAGACGCCGTCTGCCCCGCAATTGATTGGCCAGTATTCGCACATTACAAGCTGCGACCCGGTGGTGGTGCAGGATAGTATCGCCTATGTAACGCTACGGGGCGGGACGGTATGCAATGGAGGCGTCAACCGGCTGGACGTCGTTAAAATGACAAAAGATTATTCGGCATACGAATTGGTCGCCTCCTACGGGATGGGCAACCCTTACGGATTAGGCATAGACGGGAATGTGCTGTTCGTATGCGACGGGAAAGACGGACTGAGGATATTCGACGCAAAAGATTATACGGCGATAACCGATAATCCGCTGGCTCATTTCCCCGAAATCCGGACGTATGATGTAATCCCGGTGAACGGCTATCTGTTTATGATCGGCGACGACGGGTTTTACCTGTATGACTATTCGGATATAAAAAACATCAGGCTGATCGGGCAAATCCCGGTGGCTAAGCATTAAGCGCCAGCAACTCTTCGATTTGTGTGCGGTCGTTACTTAGGCGGGGAACCTTGTGTTGTCCGCCTAATTTCCTTTTTTGCTTCAGCCAGTCGTAAAAGGCTCCTTCGCGTGAGACGACAACCTTCAGGGGTTGGAGGGAGATGCTTTTGTAGCGCTTGGCTTCATAGTCTGAGTTTAACTCCTGGAGGTGTTTATCCAGCAGCCGTTCGAACTCGTCAATAGACGGCGGCGTCTTTTCGAACTCGATAAACCATTGATGAAGCCCTTTGCCTTTTTCGAGCATGAAAAGGGGGGCGGCGGTGTATTCTTTTACTTTGGCGCCTGTTTCGTAGCTGGCCATGCTGATCGCTTTGTCGGCATTATCTACCATTAACTCCTCGCCAAAGGCATTGATATAGTGCTTCGTCCGTCCCGAAATGATAAACTTGTACGGGCGGATTGACGTAAAGCGCACCGTATCCCCGATGAGATACCGCCATAAGCCGCCGCAGGTGGTAATCGCCATCGCATAGTTTTTACCGGTTTCCACACGTTCGAGCGGCAGGATGGCAGGATTCGGGCTCTCCAGTTCATTGAAAGGAATAAATTCATAAAAGATACCATAGTCGGGCATCATCAGCATGCTGGAATCAGACGGATCGTTCTGAATACCGAAAAAGCCTTCCGAGGCATTGTACGTTTCTATGTAATGCATCTTGCCGGATGGAATCAGGGCCTTGTATTGCTCGCGGTAAGGCTCGAAACTGACGCCTCCGTGAAAGAAAACTTCCAGGTTGGGCCATACGTCGGTAAGGTATTGTTTGCCTGTCTTCTCCAATACCGATTTAATCAAGACCAACATCCAGGAAGGAACGCCCGACAGGCTGTTGACGTCTTCGTTCCAGGTACTGTTTACGATGGCTTTTATTTTGCTTTCCCATTCGTCCATCAGGATGATTCGTTTCTTCGGGACGCGGAATAGATTAACGATGGGAGGGATGTTCTGTATCAATACGGCGGAGAGGTCTCCATAGTGCGCGCGTTGATTAAGCGGCGAAGGGCTGTGGCTGCCGCCCAGTATCAACCCCTTGCGGGAGAAGAAGCGGCTTTCGGGATTGCTTTGTAAATAAAGCGCCACGCAATCAAAACCGCCTTTATACTGGCTGTGCTTGATTTCGGGAGTGACGGGGATGAATTTGCTTTTATCATTGGTGGTGCCGCTACTCTTAGCGTACCACTTAACGACCGAAGGCCAGAGCACATTCTTCTCGCCGTTGATCATCCGGATAACGTATGGCTTAATATCTTCGTATCCCTGTAAAGGCAGGCGGTCGGCGAAGCTTTCGTAGGTATGTATGCTTTTGAAATCATACGCCGTCCCCCACTTCGTATGCATGGCTTTGCGTAAAAGAACACGCAATTGCTCCCGCTGGATATCGCCGGTATTTTGCGCAAACTTCTCAATTTCCCGCTGCCGGGGAACGAATATCTGTGAGGTCACTCTTGTTAAAATGTCCATGCTCTTTTAAATGAATCGGATGCAAATGTAGCCATTATCGCGGTTATTCCTATCTTTACGATGAAAATTATACAAATATGAAAATAGGTATCCTTTCTTCAGGGGGAGATTGCCCCGGTATCAACGCTACGATACGCGGCGTAGGCAAGACGGCAATTATGCATTATAACATGGAAGTTATCGGGATACACAGCGGATTTTCAGGTATCTTAAACAAAGATGTAGAACTGCTTAACGAACGCAGCCTTTCCGGCATCCTTAACCTTGGGGGAACCATATTAGGCACCTCGCGCGAAAAAACATTCCGCAACCAGATAGCTGCCGACGAAGGACAGTCGTCGGTAATAAAGCGGAGTTACGGCGAATTAGGCTTGGACTGTATTGTCTGTATCGGCGGAAACGGCACGCAGAAGACGGCGAACCTCTTGTCTGAAATAGGACTGAACGTCATAGGTGTACCCAAAACAATCGACAACGACGTATGGGGGACAGACATTACCTTCGGCTTCGATACGGCTGTCAACATTGCTGCGGAGGCCATAGACAGGCTCCATTCTACAGCCAGTTCGCACAAGCGGGTCATGGTGGTAGAGGTAATGGGGCATAAAGCGGGCTGGATAGCCTTATACGCCGGCATGGCAGGCGGAGCGGATGTAATCCTGCTGCCTGAATTGGGTTATGATATTAATAAGGTAAATGCAGCGATTCTCGATCGCGCCAAACGCGGGAAACCTTATTCGATTGTAGTGGTAGCCGAAGGAGTCGGGTCTCCCGATAAGAAGAGGCGCCCGGCAGACTTCATCACCAAAGCCATCGAAGAAGCCACGGGCATCGAAACCCGCGAGACGGTTTTAGGCTATACCCAGCGGGGAGGCAATCCTTCTCCTTTCGACCGGAACCTGGCCACCCGTTTGGGCGGGCATGCCACGGAATTAATCGCCAACAAACAGTTTGGGCGTATGGTCTGCATGAAAGGAGACAACGTAAGCTCCATCCCGTTGTCCGAAGTAGCAGGCCGGCTAAAGACAGTCACTCCCGAACACGACCTCATCATCCAGGGCGAACGCATGGGAATCACCTTCGGGCAATAAAAAAGCTGGAACGGAGAGCTTTATTAAAACCGGAACGAAAGATAGAGGCCGCCTCCCGCCCGGTTTATCACAGGGGCGACTACCAAACGCCCAGCCGCTTTGGTATTGACTGTATGGGCAATGGCATTGCGTATCGGGAAGTAAATGAGGTAAGACAGTTCAACGGACAGGATACCGAAACCGGCCCCGGCTACAGCGTCGGCTATCCAGTGCCGGTTTTTATAAACGCGCGAACCGGCTACAAAAGCGGCAATAGCATATCCCGAACAGGCCAGCGCCGGATTGCTGTCTTTAAATTCTTTGAAAGCTACATGGGCTCCCAGGAAGGCGTTGGCGGTATGGCCGGAAGGAAAGGAATAAGGAGCGCCGTCGGGACGGGTTTGATTAATGCCTTTTTTCAACCCTTGCACCATGCCCGCATTTAAGCTTTCGGCTAATGCGACAAGGAAGAACTGGTCTGCAACGTTATGTTTTTCTTTTCCCATTAAGTCGCAAACAAATACCCATCCCAGCATGCCCCATTCCAGATAGTCGTCTGTCCGGATGAACCGGACCGAATCTTTGCGCGCATACAGGCGGTAATCGCCCCAGCCGTCTATGGCTGTGCCCACGATTCCTGTCGTAATCAGCGCGGCCGGCAGTATCAGTTGGGTTGGTTTGAATTTGTAAGGTATCGCAGGCATCTTCTCTGCCGGCGTAGCGGATAAAGCCGAATCTTCCGTCAGGGGAGGGGATATGTAAGTTGTTTCCGCCTGTACTGCCGCTATACGTAGTAAAAGTATACTCAGGAATAGCAGGAAGGCCGGTTGCTTATTCTTTTTCATATTTCCAGTATCCAATTGCCCGGCAAAAGTAAGAATAAATATCTAATCCATATCCGGCGATTCGGCGATTAAAAATTCTCTCATGTGCATACTACTATATAAAATG
>JAITRG010000201.1 GCA_031288515.1 Tannerellaceae bacterium | reverse complement strand
CGAAGGGCCGCCGCCTTTCCGGTACAGGCGAAGCATCCGCCCGGGCAATGCTTCCCGTAGCGCAGCAAACGGCCCCCGACACGCAAAAAATGTTACAGCCAACTTGAGATTTTAAAATCATGTCTTAAGAGCTAGCAACAAAATCTTGAGAGATGAAAACAAAGTCTTGAAACAGGGGGAAAAAATCTTGAGCTTTCCGGAGAGATTTGACGCAAAAAAACTGCCTTTACGCAGGCTTCCGTTCATAATAAAGCCCCCATCACACAGCCTTCCGACCGCTCTCCGTTTCATGCCACGAAGGAGGCAGGGCCGGTGTTTTTATCCCTGTTTGTAACAGCAGAATAAGTTTTTCGAGTATATTTGTCATCCGATTTAACAAATAAACACCAATATTACGAATGGAGCGGTACCTGATAATTAAAACAAGAGACGAATTATTGCGTATAAAGATAGGCCAGATTCTGTATTTCGAAGCCGATCGGAACTATACGAAACTACTCCTGTCCAACGGAATACAGTTTACTTTTGCCATAAATATCGGAAAGATAGAAGAGATACTTGAAAAACAGGTAACAGGCAGCAGCGACATCCTGATGCGCGTAGGCAAAAGCCATATAATCAATAAAAATCATATCTTACAGATAAACCTGCCCAAACAGCGCCTGTTGCTGCTCACTGCCGAAGGGAAACCCAGGGAACTGATCATATCCAAAGACCCGCTGAAAATACTGAAAGATTCATTTGAAAAAGAACTGGGAACACTGGAAGCCGGTCAGAACCATGATAGTTAGAATAGGAAAAGCAAGCGATAACGATTACGTGGCGAACGATCCCTGCATAAGCAGGCACCACGCCCGGCTAACGCGCGAAGCAAACGGCTCTTTACTGCTGGAAGACCTGGATTCTACAAACGGAACGTATGTAAACGGTAGCCAGATTCTAAAGAAACGCGTCGTCCCCACCGATACGGTAACATTGGGCAACAGCTTTGTACTGAACATCTCCGAAGTACTGAAAAGCCGGAACGACTACTGCGAAGAGTTTGCCGCGCTGAAAGAAGTGTACGACAGGTATATCGAAGCAAAGATACGGATACAGTCGTCCAACCAGTTTAAGACCAGACTGTTTCAGGCATTGCCTTTCGCACTTCCCGGAGTGGTGGGCGTAGCCGTCGGGTTCATGGGCAAGCGAAGCCCCCTCTTTCTGGGAATCAGTCTCCTGATAGCAATATGCGCCCCGGCAGCCGGCATCTACCTGGGAGCCAGGCAATCGGCCAAGATACCCCGCCAGTTGCAAGACCTTGCCGACCAGTTCAAAACAGATTACGTATGCCCAAAGTGCGGAACCTTTCTGGGCGAAATCCCCTGGGAGTCGCTGAGCAATAAAAAACACTGCCCCGTCGGCTCGTGTAAAGCCCGGTGGGTGAACGAATAATCAGGCTTTGTATCACAAAGAGATACCTTTTGTACATCAAATGCAGCGTTTGGATTATTCGCAATAAATGCAGCAAAGCCCTTTCGTCATTGTTTTTATCTTTGCAGTAGAGTATAAAAAACAAACAATTAAAAATATGCAGGCAGAAGAATACACATTCGTAACGATAGACGACACCGATTCGCAGTTTTCGGACGCAGTGGTCATTGATATGGACAATGACGACAACCTTTCGGGGATTGTCTTTATGGACGAGGATGCACCCGACTTCATCACCCTTTCGGACGATACCGTCATGCTTTCGGATGCAGATATGATCGACTCATATTCCAGTGACATCAGCGATATAGACATTTCGATTATGATATGATCTCGCTCAAATGTCCGCATTGCCACGTAGGATTAAAGGTGGACGAAGGAAAGCTCCCTCCCGGGATTACTTCCTTTAAATGCCCTAAATGCAAGTCTCCGATACCCGTCTCCATACTTCCGGAAAAAGAGGGAGAAGACAGGGATTTGCATGCATCCGACACCGGCCTGCTTCACCCCATAAAGAAAACAACCGGCAGACTGACAGTCCTTCCCGACGCCAATACACAGGAACAGGTATTCCCCCTCACAGAAGGAATATCCATTATCGGACGCAAATCTTCCCGTCCTTCCCGCACCACCATCAACATTCAGACAACAGACCGTTCAATGAGCCGCGAACATATCCGCATTGAAGTGAAAAAAGATGCCAGAGGAGGATACAAACACTATCTTTCCGATAATAATAGCAAGAATCACACGTTATATAATAGCAATTTTTTAGGAGACGAAGAAGTCGTGATATTGAATAGCAATGACGAAATCATTATCGGGCGTACCGTACTTCGATTTAATGAATAAAATATTGACTATTATGAACATAACAATTGGGAAACCTTATGCTGTCAGCGAAAAAGGCTGCAGGTTAAACAATGAAGATTATATTTTCCCCTCGCCGGAAGCGATTAATAACAATCAGAAGTTATTCATGGTTTGCGACGGAGTGGGAGGGGCGGAAAAAGGCGAGATCGCCAGTTCTATGGCATGCGATTATTTCTCCACTTACTTCTATTCCATGCTAAAAGAAAACCCTACGCCCGAATTTATACAAAAAGCGGTACAATACACCGAAGTCCATTTTGACACATACACCTCGGAACACCCTGAAGCCACAGGGATGGCAACGACGAT
>JAITRG010000063.1 GCA_031288515.1 Tannerellaceae bacterium | reverse complement strand
CTCCGCATCCTGCCATTACAAACAGGATTATTGCTAAAATTGTGTTTGCACTTTTCATAAACATAAGTTTTAATGGTCTGCGTTGTCAAAACTAAGCATTTTTTTGTTTACTTTTTATTCGCCGCCTGATTTGTCAACAAAAAGTCAACGTGATTCGGTACTTTATAGATTTTTCGGCATTGCCGATTTTTCATAAATTGATCCCAATCACACCTTGATCACGCTTATTATTCTGAATATAATATAATTGCAGGAAATGTGACGGGAAAGATGAAAAACAATAAAGTTTTGGGGTAATATCTCCTGTCTGTCTGTGGGCTGTTTCTTGGGGAATATTTATCAGAATACAATACAATATGTCAATAAAACCATTATATTTGCGCATAATCTCAAACAAAATGATAGAGAGAGAACAATTAAGCGCCTTGGTTATTTGTCTTTTCATACTGATTACTTCGTGTGGGAAAGATAGTTCTTTGGAATCCGGCGATTTTGCCGAAGCCGGCTTTACATTATCCATAGAACTTCCCAAAACGAGGACAGGTATCCCCGTTTCCGGTATCGAACAGGATAAAATCACCGTCTATTATGGAGATATTCATCAGACGAGTTTCCAGCAAGGCAGTATCATAGGCGATTCCCTTGTTTTCAATTATCCGGTACTCCTTAAAGTTGGCAACCCCGGCAGGCTGCGCGCAACCTATGTCCATGAAATCTATCCAGCGGCGATTCCCGGCGCGGAAACGCTTTCCGACAGTTTGTTTGTAGACAGTGACGACCCCTCCACCATACATATATCATATAGCGGAGACGAATATCATATTATGCTGCACTTTAAACATTGCAACGCATTAGCCGATTTCACCCTGCTGGAAGGCGAAACGAAAGATGTAACGCCTTTAACGGAAAGAATATTCGTGCTGGCCTGTGAAAACGGCGGTATGGAGAAAATGTATGTGGAAACGAACTCAAAAGTAATTCTCCCCGCGGGTTCCATATTAAAATATGTCACCCTGTTCTTAAAAGGCGGGAAAGAAGTCCAAATAAAAAACAATACCCCTGTTGTATTCGAACGAAACAAACGTTACTCCATCCGGGTTTCATTAGATACAAAAAAAATGGTTATTGAGCCCGAAGAAGGAATCGAGAATTGGGAGTGAGGGTTACGTATTTTCTATATTGTCCATACTCTCAATAATCTTTATTTGCTTTTTTATAAAAATAGCGGTATACTCATAGTTCGACCTGGAGATTAATGTGGAAAACTTCTTTAATGAATCCAGCCATATTTTGTATTCCAGTATTTTCCTGAGATCGTATTCAAATATCGGACATATTTGATTGTACCAGTTGACGGCCATTTTTGTTTCTTTATGTTCTATATATAGTATGCTCGAATCAATACTGACCGTTGAAACGAATATATTGGTCAGGGAGTCGTATTCATTCCGGGCTATTTTCAGCGTAGACTCCAGATTCCGCATCATCTCCAGCAGCTCTTCTTTTAGTAATATTAACTCTTCCTTTGTAATTAATTCTCTTTTATAAAAATATTGGATATCCCTGACGGTGTTCGACAATGCATTAGGACACATGATGTAATTGGTTTCATTATTTACATACATCACCTGGTTTAGTTTTTTTTGTAATTCTATTAATTCTCCCGGAACCTTCAGTTCGGAGAAAGAGAATAGTATAGACAAATCATCTATCTGATAAATCCATCTGTAATAGTAATATTTGAATAAATTCTCATATTTCGGAATTAAGAAAATATAGAGCTTATTAAATGAAGCAATTGATTTAAACGAATTAATATCACTCATAAAACTCTTCTTTAAGTTATAAAAAACCTGTAGCTTGTTTATAAGGATATCTTTAGGGGAAAACTTTTCAAGTTCGCCCATTATGCTGGCGTTAAGATTGTCTTCATCCTTCAGGATTACATCCAAAGAAAAATTCAACCTTTTTGATAATTTGGCTAATTCCTCGAAAGTAAAAGGTATTTTCCCGTTAATTCTTCTGTATATAGAGTCTTTTCCCAGATCGAGTATATCCATTATGTATTCTACAGGATTCTGATAATCCGGAATATATTTAATAATTGTATCCACTACTATGCTATTCAAAGGCCTATTCATCATAAACGTTGGATTATATTTATATTTTAAGAAATGACAGAGATTTCCATTAAATAATTAAATGATTTATCATTAGGGAGTTTAGAGTTTTTTATTTTCCTGATTTAGTAAATTGGCTTAAACAAATCCACATACAAAGATACATTTGATAAATATTCATTTTTCATTTTATATTTATTATTTGGTAGACTGCCTTAATCTATTATTCGCTCTTTCTGCGTTTGAAGACATACGTAAATCTGTTTTGTCTTTTTCAAAACGAAATAACGCTGTTTTCTATTGACAGTAGAATAATTCGCATAATAATCGTATATTTTATCATTTATCAGACATAAATTATGCGCATTATTGGTTTATTCTTTAAATAAACAGCCAATATGTATAATTTTTAAATTATAATTCTCACTAAATTCCACAGTAGTCTTATTTTGTTTCCTTTCCTTTGTCCTAAAATTCCGTTTTAGTAAACTGACTTGTTTTTTAAGATTTGTAAAAAAGATTATATATGGTTTCAACTATAAGTTTCACATTAATTAAGAAGTTATATTCTTTTTTTATTCAGATAACTCAGTGGAAATGAAAAAAATGATACATATTAAAATAGTAGTTTTATTTATTTCTCTTATTCTTGGAATTACAGAGGCAAAGGCGCAAATAAATGTTTATGTATCCCATAGCGCCTCGGCAGGAGGTAATGGTACGCAGGCTTCTCCGTATAATCTAAGTGATTTATTTGAAGAGGTTGTTAAGAAGAAGCCTGCGGGCGATATAGTTAATATCTTTTTTGAAAAAGGGGGCATATATTACACAAGCTATTTTGCACTCGATGATACGTATGGCTTCAGTAACGAGCGTTGGAATGGAAAGACCGTTACGTTTGATGTTTGGGGAAATGGCTCTCCTGCCATATTAGATGGTAACAAGCAAAGCAACATATTCGTTAAGCTCAGTCGCTGGCGCCCGGATAACGGCTCGTTTACATTAAAAATTAAAAATATAATCTTACAAAACTTTAATGGCGAGAACGGCAATCATTTTGTAGCTATTACCAGTTGGAATAATTCATTACATATGGACAATGTGACTATACGAAACTGTAATAATACCCGGGGGAATTTGTTTTTTATAGATTACAATACGACACAATTTACCCTTTCCAATAGCAGTATTATTAATAATAACCGGGGTAATAATCGCTTGATTTATCTCCAGAATGCTAAGTCTGCATATATCTATAATAACACCTTTTCCGGTAATACTGCAAACGCTCAGGCTATAAATATAATAGGAGAAAATACTTATTTCTTTAATAATACCGTATACAATTCGGGAGCGTTACACATCAACACTTACTCAGCTAAAAAAAAGATTATCAATAATTTAGTAACAGGAACATCTGCTATTTCTTTCGGAGGGCCGGGCGTCGACTATCGTAACGGATTAAAGAATAATGTTTCGGGAACAGAATACTGGCAAGCAGGCAGCACGCTGTCATCCTCCTTCACAAAGGATCAGTTGGGGAAATACATTGATACTACGCTGACAAATAATAATAGCCCGGGCGGCCAGTTTCATATGCTAAAAAACACATCCGATCCGAATCATTTGTTTTTGGAAAAAGGACTTACCGCTCCTGATTTGGAAAAAGATGTTACGATCAACCTGGCTAAAGACCAATCCGGTAATGAGCGCTCGGCCCGCTACCCAATCTCCTTGGGCGCTATCGATTACTGGAATATTACATTAGCCCATTCTCCTGTTGTAACGGTCTTGTTTCATTCCAATGAAGGAACAAAACTTCCTTTGCCGAAAGAAATCGATTTAAAAGAATTCGTCTTAGAAACACCCGCAGGCGTTGATCTCAGCCAATTAAATTTCGAATTACTAAACGCATCCATGAAATATGGCACACTATCCAATCTGACGCCTGATAAAAAAACAACTTTTACGCCGGCTACCCCGGGCGGTAAACCTGCAGGCATTAATGTAACGGATATGTTCTCTTATAAGGTAAGCCGGATGGTAAACGGCGTTTTGTACGAAAAAACGGCCATAGTTGAAGTGGTTATTATCGATAAGAATAAACCGGTTAGTTATATAGATCCGGTCGACTATCCGAATACCTGTTTTGATTTCATGGGTAAGGTTACATTTCTCGGGAATCGTCGGTTTATGACGGATCAGAATTATAATTTAGTCGGATTTTCCATCCCGCTCGTAGCGGATTTAAATAAAGACGGATACCCGGAAATTATAGCTTGGGGTAAAAGAGGAACCGGCGCGGCGGATTATCATTATGACCAGGTTCGTATTTTTAACGGACAAACGGGGAAGCATATTTGTAATTTGCAAGTAGCGTCGAGCGAATTTATGCACGAAGGATGGCATCCTTCTCCTTCGCCGTCTGTCCTTGTAGATGCGAACAGAGACGGGATTGTGGAGCTTATCATGGCATTTCCCCAGGGTGGGGGAGGAGACAAATCGGAATACAAGGGCAAAGTTGTGTCTTTTAATCTCCGGCCGGTCGACTCTACCTATGTATTGGAACATAACAGAACGTTTCCCGTAAGCTATAGAGACGGCATAACATCCAAAGCGTCGCTACCCACGCCACAAGTGTGCGATTTGGATGGAGACGGCACGCCCGAACTGCTTGTCTACAATAAAGTGTATGACGCCGTAAGCGGAGAATTATTATTTACCATCGACCAAAACTATATGGGACGCAATCCAATGGCCCAATACGATAATGACAGACATCAGGTATTCCCCTATATTTATGATTTAGATGGAGACGGTATCTATGATATAGCCGCCGGCGGGAAAATGTATAAGATTGCCAAACCGGCCGGCGTTTGGAAGGTACAGGAAATCGAATTAAGCGGTAGCGATAATCCGGGCGATGGTTTTACCGGAGTTGCAGATATTGACGGCGACGAATCGCCGGATATTGTTACTGTTCGTTCAGTTTCAATGGAAAATAACGGAGATATTTTAGTGACTGTATGGAATCCCGGATTCTCCAATGGCGTAGCGAATCCCCGCGTCATGGCTAAGAAAACCGTTAAATTCATAAGCAGAGGCGGCGGATACGGCAGTAATTCGTATGTGTATATAGGCGATATTAACGGCGTTGAATATAAAGGAAAACGCCTGCCTGAAATTGCTGTCTTGTCCGGGCGCGTAGATTTTACCAACGCAGAAGTACATCCCGGCTCGTCGGGCCTGGAAGGAAAAAAAACCAATGGTCAAGGCGTTATTTTTGCGCTTACTTTTGATGAGAATGAAACAGATATAACCAAAAAGCTCAAATTCTCCTTCTTTTTGGAACACGATGACGACTCTGTTGATACGGGATTTACCATGTTTGATTTCGACAATGATGGTATTATGGAAATCTGTTATCGGGACAAGAGCACTTTACGGATTATAAAACCGACAAAATCGTATATTGCATTAGATGAGAACAGTAAAGACGACGTTATCTTATTTAAAGAGACGGTCTGTTCTGGAACAGGTTTTGAATATCCGGTTATTGCCGATATTGATAATGACGCATCTGCCGAAATGCTTGTAATGGGTTATCCCTCTGGCGGGGGATATCATGGATATGTTTATGCCTTAGGAAGCAAGGGCGATAAATTCGCGCCGGCGCGCCCTGTATGGAATCAATTTATTTACGATCCGTTCAAAATTAACGATGACTTAACAACGCCTGTAGGCCCGGCAAAAAACCGCCTGGCGTACAAATATAAACATGAGCTAAGAAATGATGAAGGCGTCGTGGAAAAAACGATAAATAATTATCAACCCTATAATGCTACGATCAATCAAACGCCCTATTTTACAACGCTATCGAACGGCGCCGGGCAAGTAGGCAGTTTTGAACCTATCATCTTTTTAACGGAATCCTACCTCGTCACAGAAAAAGCGAAAGATGGAGCCAAACGTCCGAAGATTGTTATGCAGGGAGGCAAAGCTTTTATTGAAGTAACGATAGGAAATAAGGCGGTGGCAAAAACGGATATTTCAATCAATACGCCCATTGCAATCTATGAAAACCAGATTAGCCCGTCTACTTTCGTGAAAAAAGAGAGTTTAAGTAAGTTAGGGATAACCACAGCCGTTAAAGCAGGACAGGAGGTGCGGATACGGATACCTGTTGCTAACGCATATTCGGTATATCATGTCCGCCTGGGAGATGACAGCGAATATGACGGTCAGGGAAAGACAAATTGGAAATGGCATTTCGGAACGAATAATGAAGGGCAAGACGCCGGTACAGACGTCTCGAACCCCCCGGCCGATCCCGCCAGAGGTATCGGCAAAGCGCGCCGCGCCTATCGTGATTGCGATTGGACAGACCAGGATGTAAAAGTATCATTGGTCAATCTTAACCATGACGCCGTTACCGTGCAGGAGTTCAAATCTGTCGTGATTGACGCTTTTGCGAATGATGAGATCAATATATCCGATCCATCGAATCCGTTTCCCGTTCAGAAACCGGAGTTCAAAATGAGTAATCAATATATCCGGGGGAAAGGGCCGGTAGCCGGTACGCTTACGTTCTCGGGCAACAATATTATTTATACGCATAACGGAACCATTCCGCTTGATAATATCGATACATTTTCGTATGCGTTCAGCTATGCGCCCACCGGCAGCGGGGTGAAAAGGGAATTTTCCGCCAATGTATACATTTATATTATGCAATCTGCATCAGAAGGTTTTGGCGTTTGCCATGGCGATAGCCTCTCTTCCAGACTCAAAGAGTCTCCTAAAGGCATTCGCTTTATCTGGTGGAATGAACAGAATCAATTACAAACGTCTTCCGATAGTTTAACGATTCGTTTCGGCGCCATAACAGCTCCTAAGACCTATACGGTGAAACCGTTGCTGACTGCATGGAATAACGACAGAGTTGAATTTATTCCCGGACAACTGACAGTGAATCCGTTGGGAACGCCCACTCATAAAGCCGTTATGAAATGGACGGGAGGAATAGATACCAATTGGAATGATCCGCGCAACTGGATAGAAATAATAGAAGACGTGGAAACTTCTGCATCAATTGTGCCGGCAAGTTGCACAGATATCATCATTCCTTCCGGCTTGAAAAATTATCCGGTATTAACAAGCCCCGCCTCATGTGCGAATATCACAATGAAAAACAACGCCATGATAGCCGGTATTCATTGGCTCAGCTATACGAATGCACAGGTGGAACTAAAGCTAAACCCGGCAGACAGGGACCGGTTTATCATGTGGTCTGCCCCTTTGATGAATATGTATTCGGGCGATTATCATTTCAAAAAAAGGAATGCGCCTTATTGGGGAGATGTTTTCATGAACTTCTTCCAGGCTAAAAACCCGGATGATTTGTTGAGCGTCGCTAAAGACAATCATTTTACGCCTACATTCAAAAACCTCGGATTTGAACTGGGACAGGGACAGGCGTTTAATCTGAAACTGATTGCTACCTCGCAGAACAAAGATAGCGTGTTTGTATTCCCCAAAACAGAAAAAAACTATACGGCAACGGATGGTACGCCGTATCATACGCCTCGTAACGCTCATGCCGGCAAATTTATGTCGGACGCCGTTATTGCGGCAGGGAACCGGATTTACGTGCCAAGCGCTATGTCCAGTTCAAACTACATACAGGTAGCCAATCCGTTCATGGCTTATCTGGATATCAAGAGCTTTCTTGCAAATAATACGAATCTTGAAAATTCAGTCAAGATTTGGAATGGCGAAGCAAATACGCAACCGAACGTCGCTCCGGGAGATTTCATAACAATCTTACCGTATAAGGCAACCGGCAATCGTTACATCATTGACAATGCAGATGATTGGTTTAAGAGCGGAACCAACAATACGGGCTATATCGCTCCATTGCAATCCTTCTTTGTAAAAAAGGTAAATCCCGGAGAAATAATCAACGTATTGAATATGAATCCTGCCTGGACTACAACCGTCAATCCCTTCCGTTCAGGGGATTATACCTTACGCGCTGATACGGAAGAAACCCATACGCTTCGTATCAAAGCTACGCAGAACCAGGAGTCGAGCGCTACCGTATTATTCTTCCATCCGGAAGCAAGCCCGGATTATAATAAGGATAATGACGCCTATAAATTGTTCTCTTCGGAAACGGCGGTTTCGGTATACAGTTTTTCTCCTGCCAATGACCCGCTGGCTATCCAGGCGAGCAACAATTTCCAGAACGCCGCCATCCGTTTGGGTATCCGCCTGAAAGACGCCGGCGAGGTAAGTCTTCACTTTTCCGGCATGGAAACCTTTGGCTATAAGGTATACCTGATTGACCATTCGCAGAATAACAAAAAAACAGACGTACAGCAGAATCCAACCTGTACCTTCACGGCCGTTAAACAATCGCCCAATGATAAGGTAATAGAACTCAATAACCGCTTTACGCTGGAAATGCAATATACCGGAGAGATAAAGGTGGCGAATGAAACTGTTCAGGCGAAAAAAATAACCATAACATCAAAAGACGGATGTATTTATGTACAAACGCCTTCTGTTGCCCGCAGTTTGCAAATTTACAATACGGCCGGGGCATTGGTTTACAGTAGCCATGTTAAATCGGATAATTACAAGGTACGCTTAGATATCCCGCAAACATATATTGTAAAAGTGACAATGAATGACGAATGTATTATAGAAAAAACGCTCGTCAAGTAATGACATTGGGTTAATCCCAATTTAGGTTTAAATTCTTATCTTAACCCGGGCATGTGAATGTCTGGGTTTTGTTTGTTCGCCCGGCACGGGGCGAACAAACAAACAAAGGGAGCGCTCTCACGAGCTTCTCCCTTTCCCTAATTTACAGGTTAGTGTGTCTATTAGTAAACACCTGTACGTGTATCCCACCACATCTGCTTGCCCCAGAAGTCGTCTATTACGTCGGCTCCAAAGGGTGCATTGTTCGCCCCGTTGAGGGTACGCTCCTTGTCGGGATAAGGAGAGCGGAAGGGCGGATTGTTATGGTTGGAGAAACGCGCTGCGCGCCCGGGGGCGATGTAGTTGTTTTCCGGCACGCCGGTGCGGCGGTAAAGCGACCAGCCTTCCATGCCTTGCTTGAAGAGCGCCACCCATTCTTCGTACCATATCTGTTTCTTATCGCCGCTGAACTTGCCGGCTCCTGCCAGGTAAGCATCGGCATTGGCTTGACTGACGCCGTTTTCTTCCATCGAGATCTCAATGGCCTTGTTGTAAGCTTCTTCGGTCGAGATGCCACCGGTGTTGTAGCCCAGAGCGGCGGCTTCGGCGATGTGGAAGTACACCTCGGAGGCGCGGTAGTAGGGCGAGAAGCTTCCCAAGTCAATCCCATAGCGGGTTCCCCATACGGAGTAGTTCTTGGCCGGCGGATTGGTCGCAGCTCCGATGGTGTAACCGCGATAGAGGGGCTTGCCGTCGTCGTAGTCTGGGTCGCCCTCCATCTGGCTGCTGGGGGTCGGGGTGAAGTAGATGGAGATACGCGGGTCGTTGCGTTCCAGCATGTGATCGACGAGGAGGTCGGGGGCGCAGAACTCCGTTTTGCGGGTGCGGTAGGCGTCGGCAATAGGTTCGTAGCGCGTATTGTCGTTGGCATCCCACCAAAAGAAGGCATTGTCGTCATTACTGTCGATCAGCGGATAGCGACTGGGGTTGCTCAGGATTTCCTCTACGTGCTGTTTGCCTAACGGACTGATTCCAGATATGCGGATGGCCATGCGCAGACGGAGGGAGTTGGCAAAGCGGCGCCACTGTTCGGCATTGCCGTGGTAGAGGAGATCGCCGCCGCTGATATCATCGTCGCCTCCGCCGTCGGCAAAGCGGTCTCCGGCTTCTTTAGCCAGCGCGATGAGGGCGGGATAGATTTCTTCTTGCGTATCGTAGGCAGGGGTCAGGACTCCCTCGCTCATCTTCACGGCGTCGGAGTAGGGGATGTCGCGCAGGCGGTCGGTGGCGATTTGCATCACTTCCACTTCCATGATCTTGGCGGCCAGTTCAAGGTTGACTAAGCCTTCTTCCTGAGCGATGGATTGGATTTTCCGCAGGTTGACAAGCGTGCGGTAGATGTAACTCCAGTTGCTGTCCTGCACGCCGGCGCGGAACTGGTAGCGGGCTTCGTCTATATAACTCATCTTGGCTACATAGCCGGCAAAGGCGCAGGGCTCGTCGAGCAGGAACCAGCGGTCGTAGAAGCGTGCTGAGGTGTGCCAGATCGTCCAGGCAAAGAGATTCTCGACGGGCACTTCAATGGGGTTGTCGGGGTCGGTATTGATCTTTTCGAAATCGTCAGTACATCCTTGTACAACAAATGCGGTTGCCAACAGCGCGGCGACACATATATTTTGAATAAGTTTCTTCATCTTACGCTATTTTTTATTTCGTGTTAAACATATCAGAAAGTAAGACCCAGTTTGAGACCAATGCTGCGGGTAGGCATGTGGGTGTTCGACTCGAAGCCGACACCCGTGTTACCGGCTCCGGTGGTTGATTCGGGGTCGAGCTTGATCAGATTGGATTTATGTCTCCAGAGCATAGCGAGGTTGCTCCCGATAAGAGACAGCCTGGCGCCCGAGATGTACTTCGTCCGCGCCAGCAGGCTTTGCGGGAAGGCGTAGGTGAGGTAAGCCTCGCGCAGTTTCAGGTACGAGCCGTCCATTACGGAAAATTCCTTGATGGTATAGAAGAGGCCGAAGAAGTCTTCTGCGTTAACGGCCACGTCGTTAATCTTTCCGTCTGCCGTCTTGAAGACGCGGTCTATCACGGCGTTCTTACCGGCTATGACGCCATTTTCGCGGATGTCTCCGTCGGCGGTAAAGTCATAAATACCGGTGTAGGTGCCGAAGGCTTGGGATACGGAGAAGATGTCGCCGCCCATGCGGAAGTCGAGCAGGAAGCCCAGCGTCCAGTTCTTGTAAGAGAACTCGTTGTTCCAGCCTGCCAGCCAGTCGGGCGTTACGTCGCCTATTTCCTTCGAGGGTTCGTAAACCGGGAAACCATCTTCTGTCAGGATGGAGCCGTCATCGTTATACACAAAGCCGGTACCTACCAGTGTTCCCCAGGATTTGCCGGGGATGGCCAGATTGGTAGTGCTCCACTCGCTTCCGAGCTGGAAAGATTCCAGCGGCTGCCCCGTGACGGGGTCGGTGTACAGTTCAACGATTTTGCTGCGGTCTCTGGCCCAGTTCAGCGTGGAGGTCCAACTAAAGCCCTGCGGATTCTTGAGGATGTCGGCCGAGAGCTGGATTTCCACACCCTTGTTGGATATTTTGCCGGCATTGATCAGCATGGAGGTGTGGCCGGAGGCCGGTGAAGAGTTCACTTCCATGATCTGGTCTGTTGTTACCTTATCATAATAGGCAAAATCCAGGCGGATCCGGTTGCTGAGCAGACTGGCTTCTACACCCGCCTCCCAAGTCTTGACACTTTCGGGGCGCAGTCCGGTGGGCGGATAGATGAAGGGCAGGCTGAAGAGAGTCGTTCCGTATATGCCCGTCGTTTCGGAGCGGTAATAACTGCCGCTTTTGTAGGGGTCGGTGGCCGAACCGATCTGCGCCCATCCGCCGCGTAGCTTGAGGTAGTTCAGTATGCCCGGCTCAGTGAAGAAGGAGAAAGTCTCGGTCGGTATCCAACTGGCGCTCACGGAAGGATAGAAGAAGTCATCTTCGATGGTCGAATCCCAGTCGTTGCGTGCGCTGACATCCAGGTACAGTTGGCTCTTCCACCCTAAGGAGATGTTGCCATACAGCGAATTGGAGCGGCGGTACTCATGGTTTTCCTCTGCATAGGGATTGCCCGTTACATTGGTCACGGTGTAAAGCCCCGGCACGGTCAGCGCGTTGCCGCCTATGGCTTTGATATGGTAAGCGTAGTCGCGGTAGTTGGCTCCTGCGATGGCGTTGACGTTGAGGGCGCCGAACTGTTTGTTGAAGTAGCCGATGAAGTCGGCGTTAATTTCGCTCGTGTGACGGTTGTAATCGCGGAAGTATCCGTCGGGATAGTCTGGGTCGCGCTCGCGGTTGGAGAGCTGGTCGGAGCTGAAGACGTCGATACCGAGGCGGCCTTCGAACTTCAGCCAGTCGGTCGGCTTATACCAAAGGGAGGCCTTGCCGAAGCTGCGGTCGCGGTTGTACTTGTTCAGGTTACGATAGGCTATGTAGTAAGGGTTGGAGTGGTATTCCTGTTGCCAGTTATAATAGTCGTCTCCCTCTTTTTCCTGCCAGTGTTCCTTGAGGTCCTTCATGTCTACCTGGCGTCCGAACCATTGCAGCAGCGATTGCATCGGGTTGGTAGCGTTGTAGCCCGTTCCCGGCAGGTTGCCGCTGGTGGTGCGGATGTAGTTGGCAGCCAGGTCGAAGTCGACGTAATTATTGATCTTGAACAGGCTGTTAATCGAGGCCGAGTAGCGTTGCAGGTCTACGTTGGGCGTCGTACCCGTTTGCCCGCGGTAGCCGATAGAAGCGCGCGTGGTGGAATTCTCCGAAGCGGAGGAGAAAGAAACGGTATGGCTCGTCGAGCTGCCCGGCTGGAAGAAATCCCGAATGTTGTCCGGGTTCGACACCCAGGGCGTAGCCTGCCTGACGCCGTTGACCACAGGGCTGTTGAACTGCGGCAGTTGCAGGCCGATGTCGAGGCGGGGGCCCCAGGATTCGTCTGCCTGGTCGTTCACTCCGTTGCCATGCCCGTCTGCATATGTGTAGCCGTATTCGCGGGCGAAGTCGGCGTAAGAGCCGCTATAGCCGTCGGTCTGCGCCTCTTTCCAGTCATACTCCGAAGCATAGTATCCCTGGCCGTACTTGTTCTGGAAGGGCGGCAGGCTGTAGACCTGGTCGACAGTATAATCTCCGTCGTAGGATACGGTAACGCCCTTGCTTCTCCGTCCCTGCTTGGTGGTGATGAGGATAACGCCGTTACCGGCCCGCATCCCGTAAAGGGCGGCCGAGCCTCCTTTGAGTACGGAGATAGACTCGATGTCGTTGGAGTTGATATCGTTCAGGCCCGAGCCTAGGTTTATGGTTGCGCCTGTGGCGTTGTCATTCGTCACCGGCACACCGTCTACCACGATCAGCGGCTGGTTATTGCCGAAGGAAGAATTTCCGCGGATGACGATATTCTGCGAAGCGCCCACCTGCCCCCCCTGCGAGGTAATCTGCACGCCGGCGATTTTACCCGACAGCGAGCTGGCCACGTTTATCTGGCCTCCTTGCGTGAGGCTTTCCGCTTTTACTTCCTGCATCGCATATCCCAGCGATTTCTTCTCGCGCGAAATCCCCAGAGCCGTGACTACCACTTCGTCGATGGTCTGCGCATCTGATTCCAGTACAACTCTTACGTTGGGTGAAATGGCTACTTCCTGGCTTTTCATCCCGATATAGGAGATGACCAAAGTTCTGGCTCCGGTGGGTACATCCAGAGAGAATGTACCGTCGAAAGCCGTGATGGTTCCTGTTGCTGTACCTTTGACAACAATGGATGCGCCAATGACAGTCTCATTGTCTTCAGCCGAAATAACGATACCGCTTATTCGGGTCGTTTGAGCCGTCACAAATCCTATGCCTGCGATGAGGCATAATAAAAGATAAGTCAATCGTCTTTTCATAAACACTCTTTTAATAAATAAATAAAAACACTTTTTAATACACTATTTAAGTAGAAATCAATTTTTTACAGTGGAATGGATGACATATAAAAAAGACTTGACTTCTTAATAAGGAGCAGGACCATCCTTTGTATATAATATATACGAATATATAATGCAATCCAGACACTCACAGAGAATGTTGAAAAACATCTTCAGACAATGTTTATATACATACACACCTACATGGACCTGAGGTCTAATTATCAATCGAAGGCAAATATAATAACATAATGTTCACATTGTATACGTTTTATTGTATTTTTTTTATTTAATTCTACTTTAACAGATCAAAAATTACTTTTCACAAGCGATATTAATATCTTTTTGTCTTCTGCAATGACGGTCGAACATTTGCTCAATCATGTCATCTTCGGAGCTTTGACGATAAAGTTTGAATAGAATCCAATGTTTAATGTCCCGGGCTGAAAGCAGCGGTATATCCTCGAAACAGCGTAATTTTTCTTTCAACACAAAGGTAGACAGCAAAAAGTTGAGCGCTGTTTGATGATGCCAGGCTATCCATTTGCGGGTCTGATATTGATCCATGCCCGGGATTTGTTTGTTTTCTTTGATGCAATGCTCTACAAAAAATCGTTGTGCCTGCATGCAGGCTACCCCTTTTTCTGTGTATTGTTCCAAATTGGCATTGGCGAATGAGTATTCGTAATCGCCTTTCCCTGTTACTGTCCGGCGGATAACCAACAGACGCCTTTCAAGCCGGCGATTCTTTTCGTCAAAGACGTACACCTTGCCAAAATGGTAGCTGCCGGTCAGTTTGCCTTTGGCTGTATTGCGAACTTCCAAATACTGCCAGTCTTCATCCCCCAGTCCCGACATGTATTTATCTACCCTGATTCCCTGTGAGAGAGGTTTCTCCCGGATCGGCCTGCGACCGCGGTTCCCCCTGGGAGAAGGAACTGCTATCTCCGGGTTTTCCAAATAAACCGTCAAACTGGAATGAATATCAGGCATATAAACATACCCCGTCTTTTCTATGGCCTGGGCCAGCTCCATACTGTGGCCGTAATAACCATCGCCACCGATATAATCAAACTGAACATCCAACGATTTTTGATGTGCTATAATCTCCATAGCCAACTCCCATTTCTTTTTAAAAACACGCGATTCTTCCGGGATACCGGCCGCTTGACAACGCGATGAATCATTACACCAGTCTTCCGGCAGATAAAGACGGCTATCTGCCATGGAGGCAAAATCCCCGTTGCTCAATGCCCCGAATACGGCTACCTGGCTGTTGGATGCTTTTCCAACATTCCCACAATACTGAGGGGCTACTCCAGCACTCTTTCCGCCTTTTTTCTCCCAGCCGCTCTTGTCGATTAGCAAGCCCGTCAATTTACGCTTGGGCAGACTCCGACTCACATCTACAGCTACCTTATCCATCAACGCACGGTAATCCCACGGCGATTCCGTTATGAAATGCTGCATTTGATGGTAATTGGCGAACATTTCTTCACTTATCCGTTCTATATTAGTTAATTCACTCATAAATACTCCTTTACAGTAAATAAGCACTTGAGGGAATGAACATTTCCTCTTACTCTCGAAAACAGGCTCATACTCTGATATATAAGAATCCAATCGCCCCAACATCGAACGCAGTGCTTCTCCATATCTATCACTATTTCTTAACTTGTCTTAACTGTTGGATTGCTTGATTTGTTTGTTTCTCAATCTGATTTCAAATTTAATCCTTTTTTACTTGATTAACAAATAATTATCTTATTTGGTGGTGATGTAAAAAGTATGCTTTAAATCAGACATATCCACAATTGATGTAAAAGAAAGCGAGATTAAATGCTTTCAAATGATTATATAATTTCTTTGAAAAGCAGCAGGTTTTACGGAAAGCTCTGCGGATACGATGTCTTAATCTGCAATTATTTCCTTCAATATCAACCGTATTGGCTTTGCCTGTAATGTGGTTATCTTTCTCAAATACTGCGATAAAGCTGTCCCATTTATCCGTGCAGATTCTGTCATAGCTGATACCCATTGACATTAATTTATCCCTTAACTTTTTAGCTGTCTTAATATCTCGTTTTCCCCAGACAAATGCAACTATTTCGCCTGTATCACGATGATACGGATTTTGAAAAGATGATGAGGGAGATAAAACCGGAATTACTGATGGTCTGTACGGTAGATGCTACTCACCATGAATTCATTATAAAAGGAATGGAAATGGGTGCTAATGTTCTGACGGAAAAACCCATGACCATCGATGAAAAGAAAATACAGGCTATTTTATACTTCACGCGGTAAGGTTTTGTGCATCGCCATCCTCAAAGAACTGAAATTTTAGCGTTAGTAAATCATTCAAATCCGAGGCATATTTAGTACTCACTTCTGCAAAAAACGATCTGATTACCTAATGGAATTTTTGTGGACTATCATAATATTGACCATAGAGTATTTGCTTTTTTGTGAATCGCCATAATCGCTCAATGATATTCATATTTGGTGAATACGCAGGCAAAAACAACAACTCTATATCCAAACTTTCCGCCAGTTCCAGTACCACTTTACAATGCTG
>JAITRG010000057.1 GCA_031288515.1 Tannerellaceae bacterium | reverse complement strand
TTGTTCATATTCCGAACGCCTTATGGTTATCGTTTCTTCCACGGCGCAAAGATAATATTTTTCCCGGTTTCATCCTCTTTTCCTCTTTTCCTCTTTTCAGAGTACCTGAGTAGTTACAGAAATTCTTTTTTTATGTGTTCATTTACCATCCCTTTATATTCATATTTCCATAATTCTACTTTAACGCATTACTACTTTCTCATCAAAAGCATAAAGCCCCCTCCCTCTCTTCAGGCCCATGCCATTAACCCCATTACACAGGCTTGTCTGGCGCTATCTTTCAGCTTCCAGCCGGTTTATAAGCGCTTGCGTATGAACGGCTATGGCTGAAAGGTCTTCTTTCAGCCCCGTTTCAGAAAAAAAATTACAGGGCCGGGGAAAAAGGGAAAAATCATTGCGTCTTCTTTTCCAAACCATTACGATGACTTTGGTAAACCATTATGATGACTTTAGAACGTCCTTGCGACGCCTTTGGTAAACCATTGAGAAGACTCTGATGAAGCATTGCGAGGACTAAAAAAAAGCGCTATGACGCCTTCAACAGACCATTATTATGGTTTACTAAAGGCATTATAATGGTTTGGTAAAAAGTATATACTGGTTTACTGAAGACTGTATAATGATTTTTTATGGAATAAATCCCTCTCTTCCGGTTTCCTGAAAGGAAGCTGAACGATCCTCTTTCAGGATTTTCATCCTGTAAATCAATTATTTGCAACAAATCTGGAAGCTGAAAGGAACGGTGAAAAAGTATCGTTTAGCAGGGGAATTTTCCTGTTGAAAAAGCAGTTCCCGGGCCGGCCGTCAGGTTTATCTTCTTTTTTCAGTCACGCTTATTGTTATGAGTCTAAACGCTTTATGCAAAATGTGACTGAAAAACTGAAAAAAATAAAGTTTTTGTTGAAGATACTTCGTATTTCCTTAAAAAAAGCATCACAATGCTTGACTTTTTCCGGAACAGGTTTACAGTTTGAGGTTAATAACGAAAATAAGTTTACACAAAAATATCGTATTCTGTTTGGCGCTTACAAAAAAGGGTGTATATTTGCGGCGTTAAATAAATACGCGGCAATGATACAAAACATAGCAAACAGTCTCATTCTTTCTATTATTCTACTCTGGGAGCAGGATGGGAAGTGAGACCGTTGTGTTGCGTAAACAATAAAGATATACGAAGAGCCTCTCTCACTTCCTGGTGAGAGGGGCTTTTTTTATGAGGTAAAACAATAACAAATATAATAAAGAAGAGAAATGGCGGATAGATTGTTTATTTTCGACACCACCCTGAGGGATGGCGAACAGGTGCCGGGGTGTCAGTTGAATAGTATTGAAAAGATTGAAGTGGCCAAGGCGCTTGAAGGGTTGGGCGTGGATGTGATTGAAGCCGGTTTTCCCGTATCAAGCCCCGGAGACTTCAATAGTGTGGTTGAGATTTCAAAGGCGGTTACCTGGCCTGTCATTTGCGCATTGACGCGTGCCGTAGAGAAAGATATTGAAGTGGCCGCCGAGGCGCTCAGGTATGCGAAAAAAGGGCGTATCCATACAGGTATCGGCGTGTCGGATTATCATATCAGGTATAAATTCAACGCTACGCAGGATGAGATACTTGAACGTGCGATTGCCTGCGTGAAATACGCCAAACGGTTTGTGGAAGATGTGGAGTTTTACGCCGAAGATGCAGGCCGCGCCGACAATGTTTATTTAGCAAGAGTGATTGAAGCCGTCATCAAGGCGGGAGCCACTGTGGTGAATATACCCGATACCACGGGCTACTGCCTCCCCGATGAATACGGGGCGAAAATCAATTATTTAGCGAATAATGTAAAGAATATCGACAAGGCTGTCATCTCCACGCACTGCCATAACGACCTGGGGATGGCTACGGCCAATACGATTCAGGGCGTATTAAACGGCGCCCGACAGGTAGAAGTTACGATTAACGGTATCGGCGAAAGGGCTGGGAATACGTCATTGGAAGAAGTAGCCATGATCTTCAAAAGCCATAAAAGCGCAGGTATTGTGACAAATATCAATAGCCGGAAGATATACGACGTCAGCCGGATGGTGTCCAGCCTGATGAATATGCCGATCCAGCCCAACAAGGCCATTGTAGGGCGTAATGCTTTCGCTCATTCTTCGGGTATCCATCAGGATGGGGTACTGAAAAACCGCGAAAGTTACGAAATCATCGATCCGAAAGACGTAGGCATCGACGATAATACCATTGTCTTGACGGCCCGTAGCGGGCGGGCTGCCTTAAAACATCGCCTGCACATCCTGGGCGTAGATTTGGAACAAGACAAGCTGGATAAGGTATATGCCGAGTTTCTAAAACTGGCCGACCGCAAAAAAGACGTCAACGATGACGACGTATTGATGCTTGCAGGGAAAGACCGCACCGAAATGCATCGCATCAAATTAGAGCATTTACAGGTAACGAGCGGCATTGGCCTGCAATCTATGGCAAGCGTTTGCCTGAACCTCTCCGGCGTAAGGCGTTGTGAAGCCGCCGCCGGTAACGGCCCGGTAGATGCAGGCATTAAAGCCGTAAAGAAAGCCATCAGCAACAGCGATATGACGATACAGGAATTTCTGATTCAGGCGCTCAGCAAAGGCAGCGACGATACCGGGAAAGTACATATGCAGGTAGAATACAAAGGCAATATGTATTACGGCTTTTCAGCCAATACCGACATTATAGCCGCATCCGTAGAAGCGTTTGTAGATGCGATAAATAAATTTATCGTGTAAGTTGTATCAGCCGTAAGTTATAATCCATAAGTAATAAGTACGAAAATGAAGACGTTATTTGATAAAATCTGGGAAAAACATGTTGTAGATACGTTGCCCGACGGAACAATCCAACTTTATATAGACCGCCTCTATTGCCATGAAGTGACCAGCCCGCAAGCTTTCGCCGGGCTGAAAGAGAGAGGATTGAAGCCTTTCCGTCCGGAAAGAGTTATCTGTATTCCCGATCATAATATCCCTACGTTAAATCAAGACAAGCCGATTGAAGACCCTGTTTCCGGAAAACAGGTCGATACATTGGAACAGCATGCGAAAGATTTCGGTTTAACGTATTATGGGTTGCTACATCCGAAAAACGGTATCATCCATGTAGTAGGGCCGGAAAACGGGCTTACCCAACCGGGCATGACACTGGTCTGCGGCGATTCGCATACCTCTACGCATGGCGCTTTGGGAGCGATTGCTTTTGGTATCGGAACCAGCGAAGTAGAGATGACGCTTGCCACGCAATGCCTTATGCAACGGAAACCTGAAACCATGCGTATCACGATTGACGGAAACCTGAAACCGGGCGTAACGGCCAAAGATATGGCGCTGTATATCATACGTAAGATGACGACGGGAGGGGCTACCGGGTACTTCGTAGAGTATGCAGGAGAGGCGATCCGCCATACGACGATGGAAGACCGCCTTACCATCTGCAATCTTTCCATAGAAATGGGCGCCCGGGGCGGAATGATTGCCCCCGACCAGGTAACCATCGATTACCTGAAAGGCCGTGAGTTTGCCCCTCGCGGAGAGGCTTGGGAGAAGGCGGCCGCTTATTGGAAAACGTTGCATAGCGACGCTGATGCGGTATTCGACAAAGAAGTTGTATTCCAAGCCGGAGATATTGAGCCAATGGTAACATACGGCACGAACCCGGGCATGGGGTTAGGTATCCGCGAACAAATCCCCACCCTTGAAAGTATAGATGAAACAGGCCGCATATCTTTCAGAAAAGCGCTTGATTATATGGGGTTCCAACCGGGAGATCCGATGACAGGGAAGAAAATCGATTATGTCTTCCTGGGAAGTTGTACCAATGGGCGGATTGAAGATTTCCGGGCATTCGCTTCCCTGGTGAAAGGAAAGAAAAAGGCAGCCCATGTAACGGCCTGGCTCGTTCCCGGCAGTTGGATGGTAGAAAAGCAAATAAAAGCGGAAGGCGTCGATAAAATCCTTGCGGAAGCGGGCTTCCAGTTACGTCAACCCGGTTGTTCCGCCTGTCTGGCGATGAATGATGATAAGGTTCCGGCCGGCAAGTATGCCGTATCTACTTCCAACCGCAACTTTGAAGGGCGTCAGGGGCCAGGCTCGCGAACCATTCTGGCAGGCCCGTTAGTTGCTGCCGCCGCCGCCGTAACAGGCGTTATTACCGACCCGAGAGACTTATTGAACGAATAATAAATGATTAATATAGATTTCTTATGAAAGAAAAATTCACCCTGCTGACGTCCGCCTGCGTACCCCTTCCTTTAGAGAATGTAGATACAGACCAGATTATACCGGCCCGTTTCTTAAAAGCAACTACCAAAGAAGGTTTTGGCGACAACCTGTTCCGTGACTGGCGATATGACAAAGAGGATACTCCCAATCCTGATTTCGTGCTGAATCAGGATACGTATAAGGGCCATATATTGGTTGCCGGTAAGAACTTCGGCAGCGGAAGCAGTCGCGAACATGCCGCATGGGCTATCGCCGGCTATGGCTTCAGAGCCGTAGTAAGCAGCTTCTTTGCCGATATATTTAAAAATAATTCAATGAACAACGGCCTTCTGCCGGTAGTTGTTTCGCCGGAGTTCCTGGCTGAATTATTCGCCTCGCTGGAAAGAAATCCGGCGACAACCGTAACGATCGACCTCCCGAATCAAACCGTCACGAACAATGAGACACATCGTACAGCACCCTTCGAAATCAATCCGTACAAGAAGAATTGCCTTGTAAACGGCTTGGATGATATTGATTATCTGTTAGCGAATAAATCCAAAATAGAGGAATACGAAAAAGCGCGGCTATGATAGAAATAATGGATACTACCCTGCGAGACGGGGAACAGACGTCGGGCGTATCATTCGCGGCGCATGAGAAGCTCAGTATAGCGCAAATGCTGGTAAACGAACTGGGGGTAGACCGGCTTGAAATAGCTTCCGCACGTGTATCCGACGGCGAATTTGAAGGAGTCAGAAAGGTTTCCGAATGGGGCAAACGTTCTAACAACCTTCACAAACTGGAGGTGTTGGGCTTTGTAGACGGAGGCGCTTCGCTCCATTGGATAGAGAAAGCCGGTTGCCGCGTTATTAATTTACTGGCCAAAGGCTCTTACAAACATGTGGCCGAACAACTCCGGCGTAGTCCGGAACAGCATTTTGAAGATATACGGAAAGAAGTATCTTTAGCCCGGCAAATGGAAATAGACGTGAATCTCTATCTGGAAACCTGGTCGAATGGCATGATTGACTCGCCCGATTATGTATTCCGTATGATCGATACGTTGAAAGACCTCCCCATCAGGCGATTTATGATACCGGATACCTTAGGCTTCCTGAATCCGCTCAATACCTATGAATACTGTAAACAAATAGTGGAGCGTTATCCTGACTTACAGTTTGATTTTCATGCGCACAACGATTATGACCTGGCAGTAGCCAATGTGTTTTCCGCCGTCCGCGCCGGAATAAAAGGCATTCATACCACCGTGAACGGGCTGGGCGAACGGGCCGGAAATGCGCCTCTCAGCAGCGTATTGGCCGTTATTAAAGATCAGTTGCATGAAAGAACAAATCTGAAAGAAGAAAAAATCAATAAAGTAAGCCGCCTGGTTGAAAGTTTTTCCGGTATTCGCGTAGCGCCTAATCGCCCGATCGTCGGAGAATCCGTTTTCACCCAATGCGCCGGCGTACATGCCGATGGCGACAAGAAAAACGGCCTTTACTACAATGACCTGCTTCCCGAACGTTTCGGCCGCGTACGCGAATATGCTTTAGGAAAAACGTCCGGCAAATCGAACATCAGCAAAAACCTGGAAGCGCTGGGCATTGATATGGATGATGAAACCATGAGAAAAGTAACGGAACGCATCATCGAACTGGGAGACAAAAAAGAGATGGTTACGCAGGAAGACCTTCCTTATATTATCAGTGATTTGTTAAATCAGGAAGCAATGACCGACCAGAAAATCAAGATACTGAATTATTCATTATCTTTGGCGCAGGGTTTACGTCCGGTAGCGACCTTGAAAATAGAGATTGACGGGGAAGCATACGAGCAGTCGGCTTCCGGGGATGGACAATATGACGCCTTTATGCGCGCGCTCCGAATGATTTATACGGATTTGGGACGCCCCTTCCCGATGCTGACCAATTATTCCGTATCGATTCCACCGGGCGGGCGGACCGATGCATTCGTGCAAACGATCATCAGTTGGAATTTTGCGGGGATTGATTTTAAAACCCGCGGACTGGATGGCGATCAAACGGAAGCCGCCATCAAAGCAACCATCAAAATGTTGAACAGGATTGAATCCGGAAGTTAGGAGTTGTCCGGCTTCCACAAAATACAGCGTATGAACAAAAAGTTAACAATTGCACTCGTGGCGCACGACAGGCGCAAAGTAGATATGGTAGAATGGGCCGTACATAATGCAGATTTTCTATCGCATCATCGCCTGGTTTGCACAGGTACGACAGGAGGGTTAGTGGAAGAAGCGTTCGGGAACAAAGGTATTAACGCCGAAATTACCAAAATGCATTCCGGCCCGCTTGGCGGAGATGCTGAAATTGCAGCAATGGTAGTACGTAAAGAAATCAATCTGGCAATCTTCCTGATTGACGACCTGAACCCCCAGCCTCACGAAGCGGATATCCAGATGTTGCTTCGTCAATGCCGGGTACACAATGTCCCTATTGCCTGCAATCGTTACAGCGCCGATTTAATGCTTACAAGCTCGCTTTGGGACGATGATAATTATACCCCGTCCGAACCCAAATACATTCAATTCTACAGAGATTAAAATTTTACGACAAACAAAGAATGATAATAAACATAGCAGTATTAGCCGGCGACGGCATTGGCCCCGAAATAATAGAACAAGGCATGAAAGCCATCAAAGCCGTATGTAAAAAGTACGGATATGATTTAACCTGTCAAGAAGCGCCGGTAGGGGCAGTAGCAATAGACCGGACAGGGAATCCTTACCCGGACGAAACGCATGCCCTTTGTATGGAAAGCGACGCCGTATTCTTCGGAGCCATCGGCGACCCGAAATACGATAATAACCCCTCGGCCAAAGTGCGCCCGGAACAGGGATTATTAGCCATGCGGAAAAAGTTAGGATTATATGCCAATATCCGCCCGGTAACTACGTTCCCCTCGCTGATTCATAAATCGCCGCTCCGCCCCGAACTTGTAGACGGAGCCGATTTCATGTGTATCCGCGAATTAACAGGCGGTATGTATTTCGGACGTCCGCAAGGAAGAAGCGAAGACGGCGCTACGGCTTATGATACATGCATCTATACGCGCGAAGAAATCGATAGAATCGTCCGTTTGGCTTATACCTATGCACGGAAACGCCGTAAAAAGGTGACGGTTGTCGATAAAGCCAATGTATTAGCGACGTCCCGCCTATGGAGGCAGGTAGCGCAGGAAATTGAAAAAGAATACCCTGACGTGGAAACGGAATATATGTTTGTAGATAACGCAGCCATGCGTATTATCCAATGGCCGAAAAGTTTCGATGTAATGGTAACGGAGAATATGTTTGGCGATATCCTGACAGACGAAGCGTCCGTAATTACCGGTTCGCTCGGCATGTTACCTTCCGCTTCCATCGGTATACACACCTCCGTATTTGAACCGATTCATGGCTCGTATCCGCAAGCGGCAGGCAAAAACATAGCCAATCCATTAGCTACAATCCTGAGCGCCGCCTTACTGTTTGAATATGCTTTCAACCTGACGGAAGAAGGGAAAGCCATTCGCGATGCGGTAACAGCCTCAATGAATGCCGGCGTCGTAACCGAAGACGTCGCCCAGAAAGGAAAGGCCTTCAGAACGTCCGAAGTAGGCGATTGGATAGCCGACTATATTATGCGTTGAGGGAGGGGATATATTGTTCAACCGATTCCAGCCGTCTGACAATACTTTTAGACGGCAATAATGTTCCGGGAGATAAAACGGCATTGGCGCCGATTCGTGAATCATCGCCGACTAAAGAGCCGAATTTAGTTACATGGGTACATATCCTTTCGGCATGATGCACAACCGTAATTGTTTTATCTTCCCGTTCGTTGTAATGATTCGCTGTGATAGAGCCCGCTTCAAAATTCACCCGCCTGCCGATTATACTGTCGCCGATAAAGTTAAAGTGGGCAATCGCGCTATCAGGGCAGATAATGCTTGTTTTTATCTCGCACCCCGTCCCGATTCTTACATTATCCATAAGTAAAACGCCATTTCGCAGGTATGAATTGGCGCCGATAAAACAATTCTCTCCAATAATAACAGGCGGCTTCAGGGTTACGTTTGTTTCAATAACGGCCGTCCGGTGTATGGCGATATGATTGTTTACAACAAAGTCGTTATTCAGCAACGAAATGCGCTCAAGTATGATATCATTCATTCGTTGGGTCAACTCCCAGGGGGCTTCGTCCGGTTTGTTTAGTAAAGCGTTGAAACCTTCGATGTATTCTTCTATATCGATCATTGCCCGTAAAGTTCTATGGGTAAATAATCAGGGTCGAATAAAAAAGTAAACTTCCTGCCGGTATATTCATCTATTCTCACCGGTTCTACATAAATACCGCTATCTGTAAGACGCTTTACACAAACATCAACATCTTCCACCTCAAAAGCGATGTGCCGTAATCCTGCCGCTTCCGGTTTCGTTATCCTTTGAGGCGGATCAGGGAAAGAGAACAATTCGATGAGATAATCCCCCTTCAAAGATAAATCAAGCTTGTATGATCGCTTCTCTTCCCGATACGTTTCGCTCTTAATCTCAAACCCTAACGTATTTGTATAAAAAGCTTTGGATTTCTCATAATCACTGCAAATAATAGCGACGTGATGTAATTTCTTTAACTCGATCATTTGATTAATCGGTTTACGGCCTTTTCTTTATTGACTACCGGCAGGGCTATGATGGCAAAAAGGCCGCAGAGGGCCGTCCAGATGGTTTGGATGGTGTGTACTACGAGGGCGAAGGCGGCGGAATCGTTTTCGTTTACGCCAAAAATCATTAAGGTGGAGATTACCATAAAATGCCAGGGGCCGATACCTCCCTGTATCGGGACGGCTACGGCGATACTGCTCATGGTAAAGGCGATTAAGCCAACCCTTACGCCCAAATCGCGCGTGAAGTCAAAGGCATAAAAGGAAATATAAAAGAAAAGGAAATAACCGCCCCAAATCAAAAGGGTTTGAATGATGAAAAGAAATTTTCTCTTCAATACCCAAACGCTTTTCATGCCTTCCAGAATATTATGTAACATTTCTTTTGCTTTTTGTATCAGGGTAAGATGTCCGAAGCGGGTGAAGGTAAACCAAATGGCGGCAACCAATATAGCGACTCCTGCAATAATCCAGAGCAAACTGAAATTTTCACGCAAACCTTCCAGCAATTCGGGGTTCCGGGCGAAGAATTTATGAAAAAAAGAAATATTAAACATAAAAATAAAACAGGTGAGGAAGCCTACCGTAAAAGTATCGGCGATACGGTCTATCAAAAGCGTCCCGAGCAGTTTGGTGAAAGGAATTTTCTCATATTTCGTAATAACGCCGCAACGCCATACTTCGCCTACGCGGGGAAGCACATAATTGACGGCATAATTGCCCAGCACGGCATAGATTACATTGATCGTCTTAAACCGCGCTCCTATCGAATCGATAAGCAGGCCCCAGCGAAGGCCTCTCACAATATTGGCAAACAGGCCGAAAACCAGCGATAGAAGAAGAATGTCATACCGGACGCCTTTTTTTATGACCAGCCAGATTGCGCTAAAATCCATCTTACGATACAGGAACCAGAGCAGCAAAAGGCCCAGTAAAAGAGGGAGGAATACTTTTATAGTGGTACTTAGTAGTTTTTTATAATTCATCCGTTACGAGATTCTTTGATATTTGTTGTATTTTTGCATGTCTGCAAAGATAAGAATATATTTTAATACAAACATTTTCAACAGCAAGAAGTGACGAGAACAGTCAGGCCGAAAAAAGCGTTAGGACAACATTTCCTGAAAGACATGCAAATTGCAAAACGTATTGCAGATACGCTGTCGGAGTATAAAGGGGCGCCGGTTCTGGAAATAGGGCCGGGAATGGGCGTGCTCACCCGTTTCCTGCTTGAAGCCGGACACGACCTTACCGTAGTAGAACTGGATTTGGAATCGGTAGCTTATCTTGAAAAGCGCTTCCCCGGATTGGAAGGACGAATCATTACCGGCGACTTCCTTCAATTGAATCTTTTACGGATATTCCCCCCTTCCTTTTGCGTGATAGGGAATTACCCCTACAATATATCGAGCCAGATTTTCTTTAAGGTGTTAGAATACAAAGATCATATCCCCTGCTGCTCGGGTATGTTGCAAAAAGAAGTGGCCGAACGCCTTGCAGCAGGCCCGGGGAGCAAAACATACGGTATTCTCAGTGTCTTATTGCAAGTCTGGTATGATGTGGAATACCTGTTTACGGTAAGCGAACAGGTGTTCGATCCTCCTCCAAAAGTAAAGAGTGGCGTTATCCGCATCAAAAGGAATAACCGTACCAGTTTAAATTGCGATGAGGCATTGTTCAAAACGGTGGTTAAAACCTCCTTTAATCAACGGAGGAAAACACTCCGCAATTCCATGAAACGGTTATTAGGCAAAGATTGCCCTGATTATGTATTACCCGTTTTCGACAAACGGCCGGAACAGTTGTCTGTTGAACAGTTCATAGAACTTACGCAGCTCGCCGAATGTTATCTGAAAACATAAACCGAAAATGTCTATGCCCGACCTCGCAACAAAAGAATACATCGAAAGCCTGAAGCGCATTATCAGTCAAAAAGACGATAACAAAGCGCGGGAAGTACTGAAAGACCTGCATCCGGCGGATATAGCAGAGTTGTTCCAGGAACTGAATATGCAGGAAGCCATCTATCTCTATTCGCTGATGGGCGACGAAGAAGCGGCCGACGTGTTGATGGAAATCGATGAGGAAGACCGGAACAAACTACTCAAAGAACTACCGAATGAATTAATCGCCAAGCGCCTTGTGGACAATATGGACACAGACGATGCGGTGGATTTTATGCGTAGCCTCGATGAAGGCACGCAGGAAGAAATTCTGTCACATATAGAAGATGTAGAGCAGGCAGGCGATATTGTAGACCTGCTGAAATACGACGAAGATACCGCCGGCGGACTGATGGGTACGGAAATGATTGTGGTGAACGAGAATTGGAGTATGCCGCAATGTATCGAAGAAATGCGCCGCCAGGCCGAAGAAATGGACGAAATTTATTACGTATATGTAGTAGACGACGACGAACGTTTACGGGGCGTACTCCCTCTGAAACGAATGATCACAAACCCTTCCGTATCGAAGATTAAGCATGTTATGAAAAAAGGCCCCATCACTGTGCACGACAATGACAGCATCGAAGAAGTAGCGCAGGTAATTGCCAAATACGACCTGGTGGCCCTTCCTGTGGTAGACAGTATCGGACGGCTGGTAGGGCGTATCACCATCGACGACGTAATGGATGAAGTACGCGAACAGCACGAACGCGACTATCAGTTGGCTTCGGGTATCTCGCAAGACGTAGAGACAACCGATAACGTATTCATGCAAACGGCTGCCCGCCTCCCATGGCTCGTCATCGGGATGATAGGCGGACTGGGTACTTCCTTTATATTAGGCAGCTTTGAAAATGGTTTTGCCGCCAATCCCAAAATGGCCTTATTCATTCCCCTGATCGGTGGAACCGGCGGAAACGTAGGCATACAGTCGTCCGCTATCGTAGTACAGGGGTTGGCCAACAATACGCTTAAAGCCGGCCAGATTGTCCGGCAAGTAGCCAAAGAATCGACCGTTTCACTCATCAATGCTTGCACAATCAGCCTGATTGTCTTTATCTACAACTATTTCACATTGGGCAACCAGTCTATAACCGCCTCCGTCTCGCTCAGCCTCTTTGCCGTAGTAATGTTTGCCAGTATCTTCGGAGCCATAGTCCCCATGACGCTAAACAAGATGAAAATAGACCCCGCCCTGGCAACCGGCCCGTTTATCACCATCACAAACGATATCATCGGCATGATGATCTATATGTTCATAACATCCATGCTGCTGTAAGGATAAAAGATACGGAATTGAAGATATGAAAGAAAAGCGTATATTTGCCGGGCGTAAACGGATAGAGATGTTTTAATATATGTTGAGACAACAGTTACAGCAAAAATTACAGCAAAAGCTTTCCCCTCAACAAATTCAGTTGATTAAGCTATTGGAACTGCCTACGATTGAGTTGGAAGAAAGGGTAAAGCATGAATTGGAAGAAAACCCGGCGCTGGAAGAAGGTATGGATATGCCGGACGATTTCGAACCCGCCGGAAATGAGGACGAAGAAGCCCCGGCAAACGAAACCGATACCGACCTCTCGCTGGGCGACTACCTGACGGAAGATGATATCCCCGACTATAAACTGCGCGAGATTAGGGAACGGACAGAGCAAAAGGAGGATATCCCTTTCTCCGCAGGCCAGTCGCTCAACGAATATTTGTTGCAACAGTCAGGTTTGCGCGGCTTTCCCGAAAAGGAAGAGAAAATAGCCGAATACATTATAGGTAATATCGACGACGACGGGTACTTGCGCCGCAGCCTCTCCTCCATTGCAGACGACCTGATATTCCAGGCCGGGCAGGTAGTAGAGGAAAAAGAAATAGAGGACGTACTGAAAGTTATCCAGGATTTTGACCCGCCCGGCATCTGCTCCCGCAACCTGCAAGAGTGTCTGCTTATCCAGTTGGAGAAGAAAGAACAAACTCAGATGGTAGAATTGGCAACGGCTATTATCAGGGATTATTTCGACGAGTTCTCACGCAAGCATTACGACAAAATACTCCGGGCGCTGAACAGAAATGAGGCCGACCTGAAGAAAGCTATCCGGGAAATCACCCTGCTCAACCCCAAACCGGGCGGCAGTTGGGAAGATTCTATGGAATCCGCCATGAGCCAGATTACGCCCGACTTTATAGTAGAAGCCCTTAATGGCGAGCTTTTCCTCAGCATGAACGCCAGGGGAATCCCCGATTTGCATATCAACCGCGACTATATGGATATGTTTCAAAGCTATGCTTCGAACAAAGCCAACCAAACGCCCGAGATGCGCGATGCCGTACAATTTGTAAAGCAAAAGCTCGACTCCGCCCAATGGTTCATCGACGCTATCAAACAACGGCAGGAAACGCTGCGGCGAACGATGGAAACGATTATTTCGCTCCAACAGGACTTCTTCCTTACAGGCGGCGACGTCTCCCTCCGCCCCATGATATTAAAAGACGTGGCTGAGCGCGCCGGATACGACGTCTCCACCATCTCGCGCGTAAGCAACAGTAAATATGTGCAGACAAACTTCGGTATCTATCCGCTGAAATATTTCTTCTCGGAATCCATGTCTACCGATTCGGGCGAGGAGGTTTCCACCCGCGAAGTAAAAAAAATAATGAAAGATCATATAGACGGCGAGGATAAAAGGAAACCCCTGACAGACGAAGAGATCGCCTCTATCCTGAAAGAGAAGGGATACGTGATTGCCCGCCGTACGGTAGCAAAATATCGCGAACAAATGGACATTCCGGTTGCCCGCCTCAGAAAAGAAATATAACTTTGCATGTAGAATGAAATTAATGGCCAACATAGCATCTATCGCCTTCCATCCTTTGCTGATGGTTACCTACGGGGTATTGTTAGCGCTCAATTACACATACCTGGCGATTTATCCATCCACAATGAAGCTATATCTTGCGGGAGGCTCATTTTTGTGCACCGCCGTCATTCCCGGCTTGCTTATGTTGCTGATGATAAAAGGGGGAGCCGCCAGTGACGCGGAACTGACAGACAAAAGAGAACGCACCATTCCCTACCTGATATTCATTGCCTCCAACATGACGTGCCTCTTCTACCTGTTCAAGATGCAGATGCCCTTCTGGTTGCTGTCGCTGTTTATCGGCATATGCCTGGCGTTATTCATCGCGCTGTTTATCAACTTTGCATGGAAAATCAGCGCGCACGCTATCGGTATCGGCGGATTGCTGGGAGCCGTGATGGGGGTAGCGCAGATACAGATGATAAATCCCTTCCGGCTGTTCATCATGATTCTTTTGGCCGGCGGACTGGTATGCACTTCGCGGATTCTGTTAAAAAAGCATACGCCCATGCAGACCTGTGCAGGTTTCGGATTAGGATTTATATGTGCGTTCGGAGCCTCTCTTATGAGTTTTATTTATTAATTCAATAAAAACGCTAAATTATGAATTTTCCTGCTGAATTAAAGTACACAAAAGACCATGAATGGATACGTGTAGAGGGCGATGAAGCTTACGTTGGTATCACAGATTACGCACAAAGCGAACTGGGAGAAATCGTGTTTGTAGACATCGCAACGAAAGGCGAAAGCCTGCAAAAAGAAGAAGTTTTCGGTTCCGTCGAAGCGGTTAAAACCGTATCCGACCTGTTTATGCCGGTAAGCGGAGAGGTATTGGAAGTAAACGATGCTCTGGAAGAACAACCGGAATTAGTGAATGCGGATCCTTACGACAAAGGCTGGTTAATCAAGATAGCCGTAACCAGCCCCGAAGAATTAGGCGAACTGCTATCAGCCGCCGCCTATCAAGAACTTACCGGAAAATGACGCCCGCAGTAAGCATCATCATGGGCAGTGTCTCAGACCTGCCCATCATGGAGAAAGCCGCCGCGTTTCTAGACGAAATGGAAGTCCCCTTCGAGATGCACGCGCTTTCCGCCCATCGTACCCCCGCCGAAGTAGAAGCCTTTGCCAAAGGAGCCGGCGGGCGCGGGATAAAAGTAATTATCGCAGCAGCCGGCATGGCGGCACACCTCGGCGGCGTGATAGCCTCTATGACGACGCTTCCGGTAATCGGCGTTCCCATCAATTCTTCGCTCGATGGAATGGACGCATTACTGGCTATCGTACAGATGCCCCCGGGCATCCCGGTTGCCACGGTCGGCATTAACGGAGCCTTGAACGCCGGCATCCTCGCCGTACAGATTCTCTCTACAGGGGATGAAAAACTCCGGGAAAAGCTCTTCCTTTATAAAGAAGGTTTAAAAAAGAAAATAACAGGCGCAAACAACGAACTGGCGAATATTCATTTTAAATACAAAACAAATTAGCCGGTAAACGTCAGATGGACCCGTTTAATTACAGCCGCCGCAAATCTTCGGTCGTCCGCGTTGGCAACGTCCCTGTGGGGGGCGATAATCCCATCCGTATCCAATCGATGGCCAACGTATCCACTATGGATACGGAAGCCGCCGTACAACAGGCCATCCGGATGATTGAAGCCGGCGCCGAATACGTACGCTTTACCGCACAGGGCGAACGGGAAGCCCATAACTTGGGCGTCATCCGCAAAGCGCTGAACGAACGGGGCTACGCCACGCCGTTAGTGGCCGATATTCACTTCAACCCGCGAGCCGCAGCCGCAGCCGCTAAAGAGGTAGAGAAAGTAAGGATAAACCCGGGCAATTACGCCGCTACCCCTGAAGCGCTCCGCCAACGTTTCGTCTCTTTCCTCAACATCTGTAAGGAACATGGAACCGCCATCCGCATAGGCGTTAATCACGGTTCGCTCTCCGGTCGCATTATGGACCAGTACGGCGATACGCCCGAAGGGATGGTTGCCTCCTGTATGGAATTTCTCCATATTTGCCGGGAAGAGAACTTCCATGATGTAGTAATCTCGATCAAAGCCTCCAATACGGTCGTAATGGTTAAAACCGTCCGCCTGTTGGCGCAAGTAATGGATGCCGAAGACATGCGCTATCCTCTGCACCTGGGCGTAACCGAAGCCGGCGACGGCGAAGACGGACGTATCAAAAGCGCCGCAGGTATCGGCGCCCTGCTGTCGGACGGCATTGGAGACGCCATCCGCGTCTCCCTCAGCGAAGAACCGGAAGCCGAAATACCGGTCGCCCAAAAGTTAGTCAATTACATAATGGAACGGAAAGGGCGCGATCTCATTACAGCTTCCCCCTTTCCCGGATACAGCCCGCTGTCTACAGGCAGAAGAATAACCCGCCGGGTAAACGACATCGGAGGGACCGAAGCGCCCGTCGTTATTTCAACCCGCAGAAACGGAGATTTGGCAAACTACACATCTCTCCCCGACTACATCTATACAGGCGACGAAGACCCCGATAATTTCCCGGATACGATTCCATCGATAGCCGACTCGTTATCATGGAAACCGAAAACGAACGTATTCCCCCTTTTCATCGCTTCCGAAATTGATGAATTAAAGAAGTACGCTACGCAGCTAAAGTTCATCCGCCTTACATACGAACAGTTGGACGAACACGTTATAGAAGTATTATCGCAGGATAAAAGCGTCGTCGTTATCCTAAGCGCCCCCGGCCGTAACAGTGTAGGAGCCATGCGGGCCGCCCTTCATCAATTGATGGCGGCCGGTTGCGACGTCCCCGTCATTCTGCACCGGGAGTATAAGGAAACGGATACCGAATCCCTGCAATTGAAAGCGGCGGTCGATTTCGGAACCTTACTCCTCGACGGCTTCGGAGACGGCGTCATGCTGCATAATGAAAACGGAGCCGCCGCCATATCCGACGGCGTCATGTTCGGCATCCTCCAGGCCACCCGCACCCGTATCAGCAAAACCGAATACATCTCCTGCCCGGGCTGCGGACGCACGCTATATAATTTACAAACCGCCATCGCCCGCATAAAAGAAGCCACTTCCCACCTGAAAGGACTAAAGATAGGCATCATGGGCTGCATCGTAAACGGCCCCGGGGAAATGGCCGACGCCGACTACGGATACGTAGGCTCAGCCCGCGGAAAAATAGACCTGTACAAAGGCAAAACCTGCATTCACAAAAACATCCCCGAAACAGAAGCCGTAGAACGCCTCACCCAACTAATCAAAGAGAACGGCGACTGGAAAGCAGAAAAAAAGTCATTACAATGTGTTCAGTAAACCATTATGATCTCTTCGGAAAAGCATTATGATCTCTTCAGCAAACCATTATGATGGTTTGCTGAAGACGTCGTAATGACTTTTTTTGCTGGAACACGCCCGCAGATTCTTATTCAATGCCGTCCGGTTCACTAAAGAAACGCTGTTTTCGTATGGTAACCTGCCTGCAAATTCCTTTTTTTCGCCCCTCCTTTCAGCTTCCAGCCGGCTTATAACTGTTTGCCTCACAGAATGAAATCCTGAAAGGAGATGTTTCAGCCCGCTTTCAGGGGCTAGACATTACCGCAGGTCATCAGCAGGTTGTCCCTGTTCAAATATCCCAGTCCAGAATACGCCACATCCCCTTTTTACAGGGAACATTTACATATATATGAGGATTGATCTCTTTTAACGCCTTAATAAATTCCTTTTCACGAACAGGTGAAATCAGCCAAAACCGGCCTCTCGCAAAAGTGATATGCAGTCTCTTTAAGGAGAAGGCAGGCGATGAAAGCGGATTGTATGAACGTTCCGCCGCTATTATTTTCGCAATATCCGCACTCCCGATTGGAATAAGCCAAAAAAACTTCAGAAACAGTTTACCTTCGGAAATGACATAACGCATTCCTGCAGAAAGTAAAATAATAAACAACAAAATTCCACCAATGATATACATACCCTGATATGTCTTTTCCTGAAACATTGCGATGAATATCAGCGGTATGAATATAGCGAATATGAACCCGACAAGTAACACGCTTATACGTGAACGGAATACTTTTTTCTTATTCATAACTTAGAGCCTGTTTAAATTTTATTGAAATAAAAGTCTAACGTATCTCCGTATTCGCCGGATAGATGTTTTCTTTGAAGCTAGCAAACTAAAAAATGTATCAGACAAATTTAACGGAAACCCGGTGGCAATATATAAAGAAAGTATTATAAATCCAAGAAAAGAAAATATGATTTATTTAAACAGGCTCTTGTAAATCCCGGATTTTTATCTACATTTACTCCATAAAAAACTCAATTAACGCTAAAAGAAATATGCAAAATACCATCAACCATTCATTATCAGCGCTTTTAATAATCATCTCATCCTTGTGGATATCAGGATGTCATGTGGATGAATTGGATTTTGAAACAGAGAATAAATTCTATTTAAATGCGTTATCACATGAATTTGACGTAAAAACAAAGCAAGATGATCTATCATTGAATATGATTTATATTGATGGCCGGGATTTTTGGCTGTCAACCGTTATCATCATGCCGGATACGACAATATACCACAACGATTATTCCGTAAAATATGCAAAAGGAGGATCACCGCAGGAAGTTATTGGCAAATGGTTTACGATAAAGCGGATTGACGATTATACCGTACATGTTTCCGTAGATGAAAACAACAGTGATAAAGATCGGTCTTTAGATATTCAATTATACTCAAACAAAATTGGTTTGCAACAGGCAGCAGAATCATGTCGAAGGCTTGCAACCTGTATTTTTCGCAAACCATTTCCTTTTGAGTATAATTTGGCGTGCCGCCAGCAATTTTATTCACATTAAACAAACTAAAAAATGAAGAAATTATTATTTGAAGAGTCTGCCTATTCTGGTTTAGAAAAACTTCAAATAAACGCCCATGAAGCAGCCTTTATTTCTAATCATTTCATTGCATGGAACCAAAGTCCTACTACCCGCAGTAACAAGATGGAAATATTGTCCTGAAAATACAGTCGCAGGTTGTGTCCCCATAGCTATGGCTCCCGCCAAAGGTATAATGGAGGAAACATAGATTTTGCGGCTATAGCAAGAGGCGACGATGATATGGCAGCAAAATTAATTACTGATATAGGAAATGGGTTTCAAATGACTTACAAAGAAAGTTATGCACATCCGGCAATTGATATACTAAATCCTTTCAATTACAGGACAAGAATAGCTTATTTCCTCAATGCAAAAGGATATAACACGAATTATGTGGAACCAATAAATGCACGTCCCTTGAATGTTCCTTCCGGCACAGCTTATAGCGTTCTGTTCTTTCATTTTAAATGGGGATGGAGAGATGGCTATCAAGACGGCTGGTATGGAGTAAGTAATTCTTACTTGCAATATAGTGAAAATCTCAGGAAGCTAAACGTTTTACCAAAATAAAAACGGAAAGAGGGCGGCTGTCGTTAGGCCGTCCTCTTTTCGTTTGCAATAATAAACGGGTTTGCATTATATCTTTTCGAGCGTGGCTTTCAGGAAGTTCCAGACTCTTTCTACCGAAGAGATGTTCACTTTTTCGTCGGGCGAATGGGGGAAGCGCAGATCGGGGCCTATCGATATCATGTCCATATCGGGGTAGATTCCTTGTATGATACCACATTCCAGGCCGGCGTGCATTACTTTTACTGCAGGTTTTTTATTGTACAGGCCTTCGTAGGTTTCGAGCATAAGTTTCAGGACAGGGGAATTGCTGTCCGGCTGCCAGCCGTTATAGGCGCCGCCATATTCTACTTTTGCCCCCGCTAAGGCAAATACGCTTTCAAGGCAGGAACACAGATAGGCTTTCCGGCTTTCGGAAGAGCTTCTGACTAATATCTTCGCTTCTATCAATCCTTTTCCGGAAACTACCACGGCGAGGTTTGACGACGACTCCACCGTTCCCGGAAAATCCCGGAGCATGGTAAATACGCCGTTCGGGCAGCCTTCCACCGCATTGATCAGGTCGTCCTGTACCTGTTCGGGAATCAAGGTTCCGGGCAATTCTACTTTTTCGGCTACAAAGCGGATATCCGTTTCTATGCCTTTGTATTCGGCACGGTATAAGTCCTGGTAATCAGAGGTCATTTCCCATAACATCTCTGCATTTTCGCCCGGGATGGTTATCACGGCAAAGGCTTCGCGCGGGATAGCATTCCTCAACGAGCCGCCCTGTATAGACGACAAGCGGGCGCCACACTCGGTAACTACTTCTTTCAGGAAACGGAACATCAGTTTGTTGGCATTGCCCCGCCCTAAATCGATATCAAGGCCGGAGTGCCCGCCTTTCAAACCGGTAAGGCTTATTTTTACGGCCACATCGCCTTCGGGGATGCCGGTATCGTCTTTTTCATATTGGAAAGAGATATTCAAATCGGCTCCGCCGGCACAGCCTACAAACAGCTCGCCTTCTCCTTCCGAATCGCAATTGATGAGCGTCCGTCCTTTCAGGAAACCCGGTCTTAATCCGAAAGCGCCGTCCATCCCTACTTCTTCATCCACTGTGAAAAGGGCTTCCAGGGGACCGTGTTTTAATGTATTATCGGCCAGTACAGCCATTGCGAGCGCGACTCCGACGCCATTGTCGGCGCCTAATGTAGTATCTTTTGCCGTAACCCAATCGCCTTCTATACAGGCGTCAATTGGGTCTGTAAAGAAATCATGTTCTACCGTAGCATTTTTCTGCGGAACCATATCCAGGTGAGATTGCAGTATAATGGTTTTATGGTTTTCCATACCCGGGACGCCCGGTTTACGGATGAGCACATTCCCTGCCTCATCCTGCCGCGTTTCCAGCCCTAATCCTTTTCCAAACGCTGCTACAAAGCGGGTGACAGCTTCCATATGCCCGGTTGGGCGCGGAATTTGCGTTAACTCATAGAAATAACCCCATACATGATTTGGTGTAAGTTTTTTAATTTCTGCCGACATACTTTTACCTTTTAATTTAAGTTCCCTCAAATATACAGATTATTTTAATATATCGCGCAGGTAACTGTTTTATTCCTGGTTATTACTTAGCAGGGAGGCGATTTTGGCTTTCAGTTCGGAGGCTTTGATGGGTTTGGGGACGTATCCGTTGAAGCCGCTGTTGTAGACGCGCTGTTCGTCTTCGGCGAAGGCGTTTGCCGTGACGGCTATGACGGGGATTTGTTTGTCTTCCTTCCGTATTTCGGCCAATGCCTGATAGCCGTCCATGACCGGCATTTTGATATCCATCAGGATTAAGTCGGGGTAATATTTGTGGTATAGTTCGATGGCTTCTTTCCCGTCGCGGGCGTACAGCAGGTTGTATTCCTTAAGCATGGCGCTGAAAAGGATATAGTTGCTTTCATTGTCTTCCGCTATTAACAGAGTGGCCTTTTTTTTGTATTCGTCTACGTAGACTACCCGGCGGCTTTTCTTTTCTTCTTCCTGCACGCTCACCAGCGCCTCTTTCGGCAGGGTAAACCAGAAGGTGGAGCCTTTTCCGTATTCCGATTCGACGCCTATTTCCCCGCCCAATTTGTGTACGATCGTTTGGCAGATGGATAGCCCCAGTCCCGTTCCCTGTACGAAGTTGTTCAGCTTGGCGAAACGTTCGAATATTTTGCCGCATTCTTCTTTTCTGACGCCTACGCCGGTATCCGTTACATAAAAATACAGACTGTTTTCCCTTATATGATAGCCAAAGCGGATGCTTCCTTCGTTTGTAAACTTAATGGCATTGTTCAGGAAGTTTGTTATTACTTGCAGGAGGCGATTTTTATCCGTCCGGATAACGCAACACGGCGCTTTATCTTCGAACGAGACGTGCACCGTTTTCCGGGCTTTTATCCGCGAGGTCTGTTCTATGTCGGCAAACAGGCGGTTGACGTCTACGTTTGCAAAGACAAAGTCCAATGTGCCTGCTTCAATCTTTGCCAAATCCAGTATGTCATTGATCAGTTGCAGCAGCAGTTCGTTGTTTGTATGAATAATCCCTACGTATTCTTCCCGTTCGTCCGGGTCGTCTGTCGAAGCCAGCAGGCCGGAGAATCCCACAATCGCGTTCAGGGGCGTACGTATCTCGTGGCTCATGTTGGCGAGGAAGGCTGATTTCAGGCGGTCTGACTCTTCGGCTTTTTCTTTTGCCTTTATCAGTTCGAGTTCTGTCTTTTTCAGCGAGGTAATGTCTTCTTTCTTGACAACGACTCCCAGGAACTCTCCTTTATTATCCGTGATGGGATTGGCTAATACATGTATATACCGGCCGGTAGTACAATGCTGGATCGTTTCGGCCTGTTTTCTTGTTTCCATCGCTTTTACGACTGTGCAGTCGGTGCAATAGGGCGCTATGCCATCGTCTATTACGCAGCAGTTTTTGGGGCCGGGATCGGGAATACATTCAAAAACGACGTCATTGCGCCATTTTATCGTATAGTCGGGCTTGATAAATACGATGGAAGCCCGCACATTGTTCATGATGATGGCGTTGTCTGCCTGTAAATCCATCAACCGGTCTTTCAGCCTGTTCGAACGGTAAAAGAAGTAGGCCAGCATAATAAGGAACAGCAGAAGAATACATGTTACCGCAAGCAGTATCTCGTATTTATACTGCGACAGGAGGGCTGTATCTTCATTGATAAATTCGGCGCCGGCAGGCAGCGACCGGGCAGCAATCCCCATTTCTTTGATTTTATACGCGTCGAAGACGTAGCCGTTGGGTAATAGCGTAGCTTTTATATCTTTCATCCGTATCGCGCCATTCTCTAAATCGATGGCTCGCCGCGCAAGGTCTTTGCCAAACGTACGGTACAGGGGGACATATCCCCCTATCGCCCAATGCCCCAGTCCGGTGAAGGAAAGCGTGAAGGCAGGCAAATCCGGCCGTGCCGGCATCATAGAATAAGTAGCATTCCCGATATAATAACGCTCGTTCATGTCTACGCGCCATGTCCCTAATAAGATGACGGTATGTGTGGGCAGTTTTTCAATCTGCTCGATGATGGTATAAATACTGTTTTTCCGCCCGTCCAAGAGGATAAGCTCGAGGTCGTCCATCTCTTTCATTTCTTTCTCAACGTGCGATTGCAAAGCTACGCCTCCGTAGCTGTTGTCGGTAATAAGGGCGATATGTTTCGTTTCGGGATAGAGGTCTCTTATCAGGTCAATGTTTTTCCTGACATCATATGAATACAGGTAGCCCGACACATTCGGATTCGCATCCAGTAAACCTTGAACATCCATACTTTCGGGCATCCAGTCTATGAGGGAGGTTGCAGAATCGGGAAGCAAAATGGCATTGGCGCTTACCATGGCGCATAAAACAGGCACTGCGTTTTTATCCTTATGATCGATTGAAAGGTAAGACGACCAGCCTTCCTGTCCGAGGATAATGATCATATCCGGCTCGTTTTCTTTGGTATATTTGGACAGGATATCCTCCATCTTCGCTTTCCATGCAGGCGCTTCAAAAAGGCTTTTGCAATTCATGTTTTCAATTACAATCGCCGATTTCCCCTCCAGGCGTTCATATTCATCCAGAAACTCGGAGATATTCTGCGTCATATTTTTAGTATTGGGATTATAGGAACTAATAATAAGTATCCTGCTTTCTTCATCCGCACAAACAGAAAACGGCGTCATGAATAAAAAGAGAATACATAAAACCCCCAAAAGCCGATGATAATTATCCATAATAAACGGTTTGAAACAGTTCATTGTTTTTCAAATACATTCGATACAAAAATAACTATTATTCGGGAATCAATATCGTTTAGTCAAGAAAATCCGACTCAGCGCTTCAACCCTATCCATCGATACAATTACTCAACTAAACATGGAGCCGTCTTAGCTAAACATGGAATCAGGGAAATCTATCACTCCATTATTACTAAAAGTAGCGGCAGGTTGTTTTCTTGAAATTTAGGGAAAGCGGTGTTGGTTAGCTGGATTTCGAGTTTGCCTTTCCGCTCTATATCTGAGGGGACGATAAATGTGCCGTCGGGGCGGAGATAATTAATCACATTCCCGTACCGGTAGGCGGTAGTTTCTCCTTTAATCAGTAAATCGGATAAATCTAATCGTACGCCGGCTTTTACCCCGGATATATAGATTCGTTGATACTCGTAATGGTATTCGCCGAAAGGCTGGCGGGGGAGTTTGCCGAAAGGGATTTGGTTTCCCCAACAGTTAAGATAGGTTATATCCGGCAGGTTACTGACGTCTAAAGACGTTAAATTATTAAAGAAGCAATTGATGTAGACCAGCCCGGTTAGTTTTTCCACAGGCAGAGATGTTAACATATTAGAGTAACACGACAACTGCGCGAGGTTTATAAGATCATCTATTTCCAAGCTGCGTAAACTGTTAAGCGAGCAGTCCAGGTAGGATAAACGGCGTAGGCCGGCTATATTGAGCGAAGATAAGCTGTTCGACGAACAGTCTAAGTAAGCTAACCGGGGGAGGGCCGTGCAATCGAGGGAGGTTAACTGGTTTTGATAGCAGGATAATTTTTCTAAAGAAACCAGTTCGCCTACAGGCAGCGTGTCTAATCGGTTGGAGAAGCAGTAGAGTTCTTTCAGCCCCGTCAGATTTTCCAGTTTAAGCGAGGTAAGGCCGTTCCCGAAGCATGAGAACTGCTCCAGGACGGCCAGGTTTTTTATTTCCAACGACTCTAATTGGTTGTTGTAACAGGAGAGGGAAAGCAGATTGTCGAATCCATCGAACTTTAAACATCCCGTAATACCTTTGTCGCTCCAGTTGATGGAGGTCAGCTTAACGGCGCCGTTTGTTAATTTCCAGGTCAACCCGTCGACGTCCGACGACCAATTGATTTGCTCCCATACGGGATTGTCGAAGGTAAAAGGTTTTTCATACTTTTCCCGGATTACTTTTTCCCAGAGATCATTGTTGTTGGGTAGCAATATCAGTTTCAGCGCTGCAACGTCTTTCTTGTCGAAATCCGGCTTTTTTGCCATCGTTACGGTAGCGGATAAACAGGCTAATACCAACAACAACAATCGTATCATGTATTCATTCCCTGTTTTTTCCTGATGATGGGCGGGAGGCGCGCCGCCAGGGCTTATCGTTGTTTCTGGTTCGTTTGTCAAAACGGTCATAAAAAGGAGCCGCCTTCTTCTTTCCGCCTTTACCTTCCGCTTTGCCTTCCCCTTTCTTTCCCTGGGCGGGTTCTACAGAAATCCGGCGTCCGTCTATTTCGAAGCCGTTCATCCGGTCCATCACCCGTTTCGCGGCCGCTTCTTCCACTTCAAAGAAGGAGAAATTATCAAGCAGGTCTATTTTCCCTATTCTTACTTTTCCCGGCACGCATTTGTTAACCAGGTCTATCAACTGGTTGGGGAAAAGGCCGTCCGATTTGCCAAAATTAATGAAGTACCTTACAAAACCTTCCTCCCTGTCACGGCTTCTCCGGCTTTCTTTCTTGCCGAATGCCGTATCCCGGCCTTTTCCAGGGCGTTCGTCTACTACTTCTATTTCGTCGGCGTCTTTGTAGTAATCGATCATCCGGTTGAACTCGAGCGACACCATCCGTTTGATGATATCTTCCTTGTCGAGCCATTCCAGCTTACGGAAAATAGAAGGCATCAGGGAGGCGATTTCATCCTCGTCTACCTTTACTTTTTCTATCTGGTCTACCAGATTAACTATCTGTTTCTCGCAGATAGCCTTTCCGCCGGGCATTTCTCCTTTCTCAAACTTCTTATTGATAATGCGCTCTATCTCGCGTATTTTCCCTTTCTCTTTAATATGGCAAATGGAAATCGAGATACCCGTCTTCCCTGCACGGCCGGTACGCCCGCTCCTGTGCGTATACGATTCTACATCGTCGGGCAGTCCGTAATTGATAATATGGGTAAGGTCGTCAACGTCTAATCCGCGGGCTGCCACATCCGTGGCGACCAGCAATTGCAAGTTCCTCAAACGGAATTTCTGCATCACATAATCGCGTTGCGCCTGGCTTAATTCCCCGTGTAAAGAGTCGGCGTTGTAGCCGTCCTGGATAAGTTTGTCGGCAATCTCCTGCGTTTCTTTCCGCGTACGGCAAAAGATAATTCCGTAGATATTGGGATAATAGTCGGCAATACGTTTTAAGGCCAGGTATTTATCCTGCGCCCGTACCATGTAGTAAACATGCTTGATATTTTCATTCCCTTCATTCTTCCTGCCGATTACGATCTCTTTCGGATTATTCATGTACTTCCTTGTAATAGAGGCAATACCCTGGGGCATGGTTGCCGAAAACAGCAACATATTACGCGAAGAAGGGACTTCGGCCAGGATGGCGTTTATACTGTCTGAAAAGCCCATGTTGAGCATTTCGTCCGCTTCGTCGAGAATCACATTTTTTACTATGCTCAGGTTAACCGTCTTGCGTGTCAGCAGGTCGAGCAGGCGTCCGGGAGTGGCTACTACCACATGGACTCCCCGTTTCAACGTTTTTATCTGGCTTTCAATACTGGAACCTCCGTACACCGGAAGCACTTTTAATCCGTTAATGTATTTGGAATAATCGTTCAAATCACCGGCAATCTGCAAGCACAGTTCGCGTGTAGGACATAAGATAAGCGCCTGCGGCTGGTATACGCTTACTTCTATTTTCTGTAATATGGGTAATCCGAATGCGGCCGTTTTGCCTGTTCCGGTTTGCGCCAGCGCTATCACGTCGTTGTCTTCACCCAGCAAAAACGGAATCACTTCCTCCTGTACGGGCATGGGCAACTCGTATCCCATTTCCTGAATTGCTTTCAAAATCGGTGAAGCAACTCCTAATTCTTCAAATGTTTTCAATGTAATGTTTTATCTGTAAAATAATTAGAGCTGCAAAGTTACGTATTTTATTCGAGAACGATTTAAAAAAGAAGTATTTCTTTCAATTTATTTTGTCTGCGTTCGGAAAAATGCAACTCATTCGTAAGATATTCTTTTACGGAGCCGTACTCTTTTTCTATTTTCCGGAAAGCCAAATCGAGGAATGCCGGATTAGCGCCGAGTATCACGGTTAATGTTTGTTGCGCATCCGGGTCTAACCCCCGTACCTTCGCATTAAAACGGTTCAGCCCTAAAAAATCATTCGTGGCAAGATAATCATTCAGGATGGATTCTTCGGGAATATCCAGGGCTGCCAGTAATAAAGCCGTAAGAAAACCAGCCCGGTCTTTCCCCAACGAACTGCTAATCGCTATCGGATAATTATCCTTCTCTTCAAAAACGGCCAGCGCTCTGGCAAATTGTTCTTTTTCCTCTTCTACATATTGAATGTACAAATCCTGCATAAAGACTACGCCATCCCCTTTACGGGCGCGGCCTTCGTTAATGCGGGCAAGTATCCCGTCCCATTTACCGTTTGATACCGGGATATGAATAAGGCCGGCTTTCGTATAGCCTGCAGGCGATGCAGCCTGTTCTTCTTCCGAGCGCAAATCGATAATCGTTTTTATTTCCAGCTTATTCAGTTTAATCGAGTCGCGGGGGCTCAATGTGCCGATCTTTCCCGAACGAAAGACCTTCCCCCAGCGTATTTTCTTCCTGCCTCCGTAGGATGCATATCCGCCCAAATCCCGGAAATTCAGCACACTGTCCATTGGCACGAAACGAGCGGCAACCATTTCGGCGTATTTATCATTAAAAGACAACAGAAAATACTTGCGGGTAATATTATCGTTGGTAACATATCTGGTTATCCCTTCCCTGATATCGGCATAACCTACGGGGTCGGATTTGCCGAACTGACCGGGCGTATCGCTTACGTATAACTTCACGACGCCCTCAAGCGGAGGGTTTGTTTCCCATTTGACGATATAATTCCCTATGTCGTCACGCAGGCAAAGCGTTTGAATCTCAGGCGTATGCATGTTACATGCCGATAGCGAAACGAAACCTATTAACGAATAATATTTAAGACTGTATGGCATACTTTCCGGCAAACGAAGGAGAGATATAGTTCTCATAACTCAAACATACTTCTGTGGCTAAATCAATTCCATGACGGATGATTTTCTCCCATTTTTCTTTGCTAAGCGTATCCAAGTCGTCCCGTTTGACGCCGTATTTCAATAAGCCCCAGATGACGCCGGCATTAAAGGAATCGCCTGCGCCAATGGAGCTTAAAGGGGTGATGGCAGGCACGTCAAAATGTTCCGACAGGGTGTTTGTATAGAGCGTCACTCCCTCTTCCCCATGCGTGGTAATATGGTTTTTACAATAAAAGCGGATATGTTCATGATACACGTCCCGCGTATCATTTTTTGCGAATATATTATAGATATCCTCCGTTGAGGCTTTTATAATATCGGCATATTCAAAATTCTCCAGGATGACAGGTTTGAGGCGGATCGCTTCATGTGCATGCGCATTCCTGAAATTCAGGTCGTAGTAGATAATCGCCCTTCGTTCTTTGGCATACTCTAAAAGCTCTACCGTACGTTCCCTCAGTACGGGGTTCAATGCGTAATAAGAACCGAAAATAAGAATGTCATCCTCTTCTATTTTAGGGAATGACGCTTCGAGCCGTTGGTTGGGATAATCTTTGTAAAACAGATAATCCGCATTACGCTTATCATCTAAAAACGCCAATGAAACAGGGCTTTTCCCATCCGGGAAAGAATCCACACAGGCCGTAGAGAGACGGTTTTCTTCCATAAAGGCGCGAATGATCGCCCCTACCTGGTCGTTACCTAATTCACTGATAAAAACTACCGGCACATCCAGCCGGGCAAGCGAAATAAAACCATTGAAAACCGAACCGCCCGGTAATGCGGAGGTTGGTTTGTTGTTCTCGAAAATAATATCCAAGATCGTTTCCCCTATTCCTATAACTTTTCGCATACTATATTTCTTCTCCACTTTGTTTGCGGCTTTTAGACCCTAAATATCCTCCATGATGCCTCAAGGCATAGTCTTTACTGGTGAAATGGATCCTTTTCATCGTATTCACTACTAAAATATCCCCGATTACAGTCATAACGGTCGTTGATGTTGTAGGCGTCAGCCCTAAAGCGCATACTTCCTTCGGCTCGCCTGTCAGCAGGTAAACGGTAGCTTTCCGGGCCAGCGGGCTGTCTGCGTTTCCGGTTATGACGATGAATTTCATGTCGGGCGCCAAGCCTCTTGTCAGGTCTACCAGTTCAAGCAGTTCGCGGGTCTTTCCCGAATTAGAAATGAGCAACATGATATCGTTTTCGCGTACAATCCCCAAATCGCCATGCTGCGCCTCGCTTGGATGCAAAAAAAAGGCAGGAGTTCCGGTAGAACTAAACGTAGTAGCAATACTCATCCCTATTTGTCCGGCTTTTCCCATACCGCTCGTAATAAGTTTCCCTTTCCGCCTGTGCACATATTCCACTATCAGCTCAATAGCCGTTTCATAATCCTGCGTGGCAGGAATCGCAAGAACGGCTTCCGCCTCCTGCTTTAGCATGTCATTGACGTCATCCAGTATCATCCTATATCTATTGGTTTTACAATTCTAATCTATTGAGTATACAAAAGTATCTATAAAATTGTTTTCTCCCATTAAAAAGCCGGCCTATTTTTATACTGCGAAAATCCTTTTTCTGAAGATTTGACCGTTCCGGGTTCTTCTCCAGTCATAGAGAGCGACGTAATCCACGGGATTGCCAGCCGAATGATAACAAAAAATGAAATGGATATAATTTATTGTTTGTGGAATATTAATTATACTTTTGCAGCTTCATTATAAGTACCTGAATATATGCAATATTTCACTCATACGTTATCTAACGGCTTGCGAATGATACACCTGCCTTCCGATTCGCCGGTTTCTTATTGCGGGTTTGCTATTAATGCCGGCGCCCGTGACGAAGAACAAGATGAGTTCGGACTGGCGCATTTTGTGGAACATATGTTATTTAAAGGAACCATCAAACGAAAGGCCCGGCACATACTGAACCGTATGGAGAACGTAGGAGGCGAGTTGAATGCTTATACCACCAAAGAAGATACGTTCGTTTATTCCATTTTTATGGAGGAACACTACGAACGCGCTTTTGAGCTGTTGGCCGACCTTGTTTTTTATTCACAATTCCCCCGGCAGGAGATTGAAAAAGAGGTAGATGTTATATTGGATGAAATTAATTCATACAAAGACAGCCCTTCCGAACTCATATTCGACGAATTTGAGAATTTACTTTTTAACGGGCATGCTTTAGGGCATAACATCTTGGGAGACGAAGAATCGCTTCTCCGGTTTACATCCGAATCCGGCAGGTCTTTTATCAAACGGCATTATGCGCCTTCCAATATGGCGTTTTTTTCTATGGGGCGAACGAACCCGTCGAAAATCATCCGCCTGGCTGATAAATGGACAGGAGGTATCGACCGGCCGGTTTCCGTAAATGAACGTAAAGCGCCGCTTCTTACGCTTCCCCGGCATAAACGCATCAAAAAAGATACGCACCAGGCGCATATATTGACAGGGAGCCGTTCGTATAGTATGTACGACAGCAAACGTATCCCGTTGTTTTTGTTGAACAATTTACTGGGCGGGCCGGGCATGAACAGCCGGCTAAACTTAGTTTTGCGCGAGAAACACGGATTAGCCTACAATGTAGAATCGAGTACGACTACCTATGCAGATACGGGCCTTACAACTATTTATTGCGGAACCGATCCTAAAAATACGGAGAAAGTGATTGGGCTGATCCATAAAGAACTTAAAAAGACAGGGAGAGAACGCCTTACTTCTTCACAGTTGGCAACGGCTAAGAAGCAACTTACCGGACAACTGGGCGTATCAAGCGATCATAAAGAAAGCCTTTTCCTCGGATTAGGAAAAAGCTTCCTGCATTATAATCATTACGACACGTTGCCTGAAATTTTCGGGAAAATAGAAAAAGTCTCGGCAACAGACGTCATGGAAGTCGCGAATGAAGTATTTCCCCCTGATAAGTTGTCTTCCTTAATTTACGAATAAGGGTCAAACATATAATATGGTCTCCTTGGCCTCTTGCACTACCTTCCGGTTTTTATGTATTTCCTGATTGATCTGGTCTATAATGTCGGCATATTCGGCGTCTCCATTATAGATAAGCATTGCGTTAATAAACTCCACCACATCTTTGTATGCTACTTCCGCCTCTTTTCTTGTCCGCAATGTTGCGTAAGTGAGATATTTTCCCGTCAATTCAATTTTGTATGCTTCCAGATACTGCTTGTAAGCCCAGTTAGAACGTTTGAGCCGGGTTACGTGGCTAAGCAGTTGTACATTATCAATCGAATCTTCCGTAAGCTGACTTTCCAGTTCGGCAACAAGGTTATTGAATACGCTGATCTTTTCTTCATCTGTCTTCAGGGGCAAGTCATCATAAGAAGATAAAATATTCTTCAGTTCCCGTCCGAAAGTATTGTTTTCGGCCAGCAGCAAATCCGCTTCTTCGCAAATAGCGTCAAAAGCCTTGTCTCGATTATTGTTTTCGAAAGAAATTTTTTCTGCCAAATGATTATCCGGAATGGATTTCAGCGCCGTATCAAATGTCATAAACGCATCTGAAAAGGCCTGGAGTCTGGGCTGGAGTTTAGCGTCATGAATCTTCTCCATCAGGAGATAAACTCCCTGAAAAAACAGGTATGCCTGCTGCTGAGCCATTCCGGGTAAATAAAAACCTTCAATCTTTTTCATAAATACACGAATTTTACTACCAATTAATATAATAAAGTTTTGATCTATTCCAATCATTCATATATATAACAATAAATTACTCAAATATGTTTCCCACAAAAATAGTAATAAGACTGGAATAACCGCAAAAAAAACGGTTAATTCGATTTTTTTTAAGAATTAGGCCTGTAAACAGGCTTTTCAATGTAACTTTTTGGGCTTTCGCTCGTCTTATAAATAAACCGGCAGGAAAGGCCGCCCTGCAAAACAGATAAATAAATAACAAGACTTATCAATAAATAACAAGGTTTATGAGACCGTATTTGATAATTGTTATACTGCTTGGCGGTATAATACAAAACATTTTTGCCCAGAACGTACGGATCAGAGGCATTGTAAGGGATGCGAACAGGCAGGAGCCGCTGGAATTTGTCCATATCGTTCTTCAACGCCCGGATTCTGTATTCGTAACGGGCGTTACGTCCGACGCGGAAGGCCGGTTTGTTATAAACAACGTGGCGCCAGGCGATTACCTGCTGGCCGTTTCCGGCTTAGGATATAAAAATCGGTATCTCCCGTTAAAGACGCCGGATAAAGATATAACATTGGAAACTATTTTACTGGAAGACGAATCTGTCTCATTAGAGAATGTAACGGTAAGCGCTTCCAATCTGAGCAGCCGGATTGACAGGAAAATCATTTATCCTTCCGAACGGCAGGTAAACGCTTCGACAAACGGAGTAGACCTTCTGCAACAACTGATGCTTCCGAAACTCATTGTTAACCCGCTTTTCAATGAGGTCTCCCTGCCCGGCGGCGGCGAACTGCAATACCGTATCAACGGCGTAAAGGTAGAAGTACAGGATATTATTGCCTTGCAACCGGCAGAGATCATACGTCTTGAGTTCCATGACAATCCGGGTTTGCGTTACGGCAATGCGGAAGTAGTACTCGATTATATCGTACGCCGCCCGGAAACCGGAGGGAGCGTTGGAGTTAATCTTGAGAATAGCCCTGTTATTGCCTGGGGAAATAACCGTCTGAATGCAAAAGTGAATCATAAAAAATCCGAATTTGGCGTTAACTACGGCGTCAGCCACCGCGACTTTTATAAAATGTGGCGGGATAACGAAGAAACCTTCACCTTTGCCGACGGCTCGTCGTCTATACGTAAGGAGGCCGGCGAACCGGGGCATGGAGAAATGTACTGGCAATGGTTGAACGGTACGTACAGCTATCAGGATGAACAGGAAATGTTTAGCGCAACCGCACGTTATTATGGAAATAATACGCCGCATTTTGATTATAAAGGCTCGCTGTACAATCCGGATAATCCGGCGAATGTTGTCTATATGATTGACCGGTCGGCGAGTAAGGCACATCGCCCGGCGCTTGATCTGTATTATCAGCATAATCTGAAAAACGGTCAAACTCTTGTGTTAAATGCCGTCGGCACCTATAATTATACAGACAATACCCGGCTGTACCGGGAGAGCCGCGAAGGAATCGTGCAGACCGACATAAACAGCTTCGCGACAGGAAAGAAATATTCTTTCATCGGAGAAGGTATTTACGAAAAGGCATGGGGAGCGAACCGCCTTAGCGCAGGGCTTCGCCATACGCAGGCATTCTCGGACAATAACTATAAAAACGGAGTAACGTATACAACCGAAATGAGCCAGTCCGAAACCTTCGCATATACCGAATTGAAAGGAAAGGCCGAAAAGCTTGATTATACGGCAGGGGCCGGCGTCGCCCGTTCGTATCTGGAACAGGAAGGGGACGGAAAAGGGTATCAATACTATACCTTCAACCCACGCTTCGTATTACAATACGCATTGTCCGGGCGCTCATCCATCCGTTTGAAGGCGGATATCAGCAATGCCTCTCCTTCTTTATCCAACCTGAGCGATGTGGAGCAATCGATTGATTCGTTGCAGATTCAACGCGGAAACCCGGACTTAACGCCTTTTCTGCGCTATCGTACCGAGTTGACCTGCGAAATACAAAAAGGCCTTTTCTACGGCAATTTGTGGGGCGCTTATGAATATCATCCGAAAGCCATTATGGATGAAAAACGGCTTGTAAACGATAGAATCGTCCAAACCTGGGATAACCAGCAAGACTGGCAGCGGGCGGCGAGCCGTCTGATGCTGCGCATTGGGCCGGTTAAGGATATTTTGCAGCTATCCGTAACGGGAGGCGTCAATCATTACGTCAGTAATGGGAATACCTACCATCATACCTATACCAACTGGTTTATGAATGGCGACATTTCGGCTACTTACAGGCATTTTACGCTTGGAGCCGGCTTGGCCACCAACTGGAACTGGTTTTATGGCGAAACCATGGACGGAGGCGAAAACCTGCATTTTGCAACGATTGGCTATAAGTATAAAACTTTATCGGTTGCGCTCGGCATGTTCATGCCTTTTGCCGACAATTACAAACAGGATACGGAGAACCGGTCTCAATACGCTTCATATCACAGAAGCAACTATATAAACGAAAGTTCGCGAATGCTTTTTGTCCGTCTGACATGGAATTTCTCTTTCGGACGTACGTTCAACGCAGGAGAAAAGAGACTCAATAATACCGACGAAGATTCGGGCGTTATGAACGCCGGCAAATAATCAGTCGTTAAAGGAGAGATATGGGATGCGCCCGATTTTCAAAAAGGGCGCGCCCGATTGCAAAAAAGGATGCGTCCGATTGCAAAAAAGGCAGGCATGAATTTTCCATGATTTTGCTTTTCATTAGTGTGCCGGTAAGCGTAATTAGAGATATTTTGGAAAAAGCGTTTAGCTTGTATTCCTGTCTTTGAAACTTCGACAATTTCAGGGCCTTCAAGAGTAAAACGATGACGCTCACGCTTCAGCGTGGGTTTTATTTGTTATTTGGCGGATATGATGCTTTCATTGTTTTGCATCAGCCTGCGCGTACAGGCACAGCGTGACAAAAAGTACAAAAAATGAATGCCATCATTGGTAAGCATGATGTGCGTTTTGTTTTTAATTTGTTGATTTTACTTCTACTTTAACAGATTAAAAAAACATGCGAAGAAAGAAGCTAACCCTGATACCGCCCGGGAACTGCTTTTTCAACAGGAAAACTCCCCTGCTAAACGATACTTTTTCAGCTTTCCTTTCAGCTTTCAGATTTGTTGCAACCGATTGGTTTACAGAACGAAAATCCTGTAAGAAGACCGTTCAGCTTCCTTTCAGGGAAACCGGAAGAGAGGGATTTATTCCATAAAAAATCATTATACAGTCTTCAGTAAACCATTATATACTCCTTACCAAACCATAATAATGCCTTTAGTAAACCATAATAATGGTCTGTTGAAGGCGTCATAGCGCTTTTTTTTTAGTCTTCGCAATGCTTCATCAGAGTCTTCGCAATGGTTTACCAAAGGCGTCGCAAGGACGTTCTAAAGTCATCGTAATGGTTTGGAAAAGAGGGTGCAATGATTTTTTTCCTTTTTTATCGGCCCTATAATTTTTTGTAACTACTCAGGTACTTCAAAAAAAGCATTAAGCCAAAGAATCGAAAACGTTTATAAAAAAAACACATATCTTTGTTCCTGTGGAAGAAATGATAAACATACGCCGTTCGGA
>JAITRG010000064.1 GCA_031288515.1 Tannerellaceae bacterium | reverse complement strand
TAGTCTGACTGTTGCCAATTACTTTGGGCTATCTCAGATATAATATTCAAAAAGACCTCTTCATATCTGATTCCTATCTTATTTATTATAAGATTTTCTATTAGATCAGGTTCCTTATTGATCTTGTCATATAACCATGCTTTATCTATAGCCTTCAGTAAATTCAGTAATGCTTTTTCTTCATCAGTGTCACTGGCTTTCCCAAAAAGAATCCTCCCCGGTAGATGGGATATATCACAGCCGGCTAATGATTCTATCCCTGCATACAATGTAGAGGATGGCATTTCCGCTGCCACAAAATCCGGAATGGTTTCATATATAACATCTAATTTGTTGCAATCTGTTCCTGCATCTTGTATGGACTTCTTATAAGGCGGCGTCAACTGCGTGTATACCTGTACCGGATAAGTGGACTGGGCGTGGGAAACCGTTAAAGCGGCAAGCAGCCAAAGGATGGCCGGCACTATAGATCGTATGCGGAGAAAATGCTTCATCTTTCTTTAAGCGTATGGAGTGGATGATACGTCGGCAACTGGTTTTCGATTGTCCACCCAGGTGTTTTGTCGTCCGGCAACTGATTTTCTATCTTCCACCTGATTTCCTGGGCGTCCGGCAAGAAAGCAAGAGGCGGCAGGGGGTATGTTCTGTTCGATTGAGCCATAGAAAGTGTTAGAAGTTGTTTATTTGACAATCATTTTAGTTACCCGGTACCCGGCATCTGTTTCCAGCACCAGGGCGTAGACGCCGGCGGTAAGGGAAAGACGGTAAGGGAGATCGTAGGTTTGCTGCCCATAGTAACGCGTGTCGTGCATCACGATTCCCGAACCTAAGTTTATGACTGCTATCTTCTGCAATAGACCATTATTCTCTTGCTGCATATCGTTGCGGGCAACGGCTCGGACGCGCCAGGCGTAACGCTGGCCGGCTATCAACAGCAGATAGGCGGAATGGTAAATAAAGGAGGCGGAGGGAAGTGTCTCGCTAAAATGGAGAAGAAGTATCATTTTTCAACAATTATTTCATAATCTAACTCGGAAAATTCAAAACCTTCTATGTTAATCTTCTCCATCGCTATTTTTAGCCTTTCCGAAACTATTATATCATTATTGGTGCTTTTTGTTATATCGCAAATGTCTTTCAAGTAAATCTTTACACATTTCATTTTTTTTTTAACCTCCTTATATGTTTTTCTATAGCAAGAAGTATATTCTTCCTCTGAAGAAAAATTATAAACTTTATTTTCTTGTTCTAATATAAATTCACTTTTGGAGAAATCAATATTTTTATATGGCGTTACTGGAAATTGAAATATCCAATATTTTAGTTTTTTATATTTATAAAGCAGCCGTGTTTCATAAAAATGATATTGAGATGCAATTATATATCTTTCTAATAACAGTTTAAACCTGTCGGAAATGTACCAATTCCTGTTTCCGGGATATTCCCATCCTCCTCTATAGACGTCTTGTAATTTCCATTCCCAGAATTCTTTTTTGTCAAAACTTTGCAAATGAAAATAATCAAAAATAGGAGTATTTTCAACAATTTCTCCATATCTAATTTTAGTAAAATACAAATCAGCATCCGCTACAAATTCTCCATTTGCATCACTAACAATTCTACCTTCGAAAAAAGGTCTGATTTTGATTCTGAAATACCTCATATTTAAAAGATTATTATATCATTCACATTTCTATTACCAAGTAACACTTCATTTTCTAATCTACTCTTAGTAGCATTGATAAATTCTCGTATCTCTTCAAATCTGCCTGAATCATCTAAAGTTGTATCTTCAAAAATATCCTCTATCTGTTCTCGTATTACAGCATCATATTTAGGATGATTGGCATGTCCCGACACATCAAATCTTATACTTTTCTTTTGCAAAGGTATAGCATTATCAATGCCATTGAAATCAAATCTGTCTTGGAATTTGAATAATAAATCCTGCAACTCTTTGTTGTTTTCCAATACACTAATCGGTATCACATGATGAACTTCAAAGTTTAATTCATCATTTAAATCATAGCGCTTAGCTGTGTTCCACCAATCCTCAAAAATCCCTTCCTTTACTACATTATTGAAGTATTTTCTGGCATACTCCTTTCCGGCTTCCATATCTAAAACTCTTCGTATTACATCTCTGTTTCTGACAATGTCGCTCAACATCTCTTCGACAGAAGAAAATACTGTTCTGATGTTTCTGACCTTTCTGATATTCTCCGTTAGCTGTTCTGCTATATCGGGAAGATTATTCACGATTGCTGTGCCGGCTATAACCGTTATAATGGCATTCCCTGTTCCTCGGGTGGCCAAATGAGAGCGTTTGCCGGTATCTGTTGTTCCGTCTACCGTTGCTTTCCATTCGTCTGCACTATTGCCGGTGGCTACTGTAAGTATTACATCCCTCAGAAGGATGATAAGGTTTTGAGGATCTTCGCCTATCTCGTTCTTAATTGCTACGAATTGATGGTATAGCCAGCTGCGGGCTTCCTTGTCTACGGCTAAATCATATACTGTTGTAGCCAGAGCGGTAATATCTGTTACTTTTTGCGCTATGACCTCCACTCCTCCGGTCACTAAACCCGGTGCATGAATGGTTGTCGCTCCTTCGGTACTTGCTAAATAGACTTGCTCTTCTATTTCTCCTGTTTTCAACAGGGTTGTAGTCAAACCGATTCCTTCGGAAATAATCTTTATAAATGTGGATTCGTTACTACCTATTTCTATTTTCTTTCCATCAGCAAAGATTTCGGCGGTATTGGTGAAGACGGGAGCCAAAGCCGAAAAGTCTTTCACCTGATTTTCTCTCAGGAACCTATTGGATTGTTCTTTTATGTGATTGGCTAATCCGGGAAGATCAACGTTCTTTATGGTAGATAAATCTTTCCTGAAACCAAATGCTTTTACCTGGATAATACCTGCTTCGTTTATATAATAACGAATCCTTGTGTCTTTATCTGTTTCCGTCCATTCACCTGCATTAATAGCTTCATCCTGTAAATCAACTAATTGTAATCTGTCGTTTTTAATCGTATAAACGTAGTCTGCAAAGGAGAGTTCTATTCCCTGATTATTGCGGGTATGGGATTTCAATTGACGCAATATTTCCAATAGGGTTTTCCCTTTACAGGAGAGTAAATCCGTCTTGTATTTAGCCAGAAATGTCGGGTCGTCTTTGGCCTTCGACAGGGAAGTAAATGATGTGTAATCTTCGCTTGCTTCACAAATCTGAATATTTCCATTCGATACCCATAATACCAACTCTTTTTTCTCACTTTCCTTGATAAATTTTATGATCTGAGGAGAAATTTCAATGCGTTGAGTGCTGCCGGTTTCAATATGGAAGGATATATTCCCGTTTTCCGCTTTGCCTATTAAATAGTCAATCGCTGTTGTTTCAAAGGATGTATTCAGTTCTATATTGGGAGTTGAAGATATTAGTTTTCTGATGAACCCACATCCATTTTCACCTTGCAATAGTATCTTTTCAATAATTTGGAAAAGGATATCCGTTGATTCTTCTTTTGCCATCCCGCTATCATCCCTTTCAAACAGCCCAATAACGAGTCCGGGGGCGTGAATGGCGTCCCATTGGAGTTTTACCAAGTTGGTGCCCCCACTGTATTCCATCAGGTTGTCGGACAGGTCGCCGCGGTCGAAGCTTTTGGCGGCATTGGCGCGGTCGAAGGGGTGGTCGAGGTGGAAGAGGCCGTGTCCGATTTCATGGGCGATGGTCTGGGCTGTTGAACCTTTGAAGAGGTAGCCGAACTGTTGGCCGCGGGGCATGTCGCCTGTTAGGACTTCCGTCCCGCTTGCATTTTCAATAAGGAAGAGGCAGAGAGCTGTTTCGTCCGGATGGGCTTGCAGGTAGGCTTGGTTCAAGGCTTTCATATCGTCGGTCAACGTTGAGAACAGACCGCTGCCTGTTACGTTGAACGTGCCGGATTGCAACGGAGCATACTCAAAGCTGCCGGATATCTCTACTTCGCAGTTGATGCCTACTTTATTATAGATGGCGTTCAGTTCCTTCGATACTGTATTTGCGGTAAAGCCGTTGATGGGTACCAGTTTGACTTTAATGGATTTGGGTTCGTAGGTATAGAGATTCAACCTCGCTAAAGTAGCATATTGTCCGGGGGAGGTTTCTTGTACGGCGTATAGTTGTTGGCCGTCGTTGGGGGCGCTGCCGGCTAAGGGCAGTGTCCAGCCGTCTTTTCCGTTGTAGGTGCCTTTGTATTCCCGACCTTTGTCTGTTACGAAACGAACTTTTGAGGCATCAAAGCCTTCGTGCGATTCGGTTATGCGAACAAAGACTTCGTCGCTTACGCCCGGTAGCATGAACTTTGCCGAGGCTATCAGGTCCTTTGAGGTTGGTTTGTAGGACAGGTAGTATTCCGTCACTTTGGCGTAGATATCCCGGTAGGGGTCGAGGGCGTATTTTGTGTTGGGAGTCTCTTCAAACTGTAAGACGGCCAAGTCGGTATGGGGCGCTTCCCGGGTCGCCTGGTCTAAACGGACGTCTGAGCCGGCGGATGAGATGGGGGTGACTCCCCCCGCTTCTACGTCGAGAAGGAGGTGGCTGGTTATCGGGTCGAATTGGGTTTCTATGTAGCCGGTGAGGAGTTGGTGGTCGGTGTTGACGGTGATGTTGCTGAAGCTGACGGCTACCTGGGCGTTGTTCAGGTAGGGGATGCCTACGTAGCCGGCGCCGCTGAAGGTGCCGGCGCCGCTGACTTGGGTTACA
>JAITRG010000039.1 GCA_031288515.1 Tannerellaceae bacterium | reverse complement strand
GATTTATTACTCTATCCGTGGCGGTTGAACGGATAAATATAAATTAAGGGGGAAGAAGTTTTGAGTGTAATTAGAAATATACTTATTTGCGGCGCTGGGATGATGGGAAAAAACATCGCACTGGTCTTTGCCTCGAATCCAGATTTTTCAATAACTCTTTATCGCCGCAAGGCTGCTGAAGTCAGTGATAGCATACGGGAAAACAGTCAGCCGTTGATTGCTAAAGGATTAATGAACGCCGATGACCTTGAAGAACGGTTAAAACGCATATCCCTTACAACCGATTTGGAAAACGATGCAATAAAAAATGCGGACTTGGTCATCGAAGCAGTGTTTGAAGACATGGTACTAAAGCAGGAAATCTTCGCAAAGCTTGAGGCACGCTGCCGGAGGGACACAATATTCTGTACCAATTCATCAGTTATGAGCCCTTCGGAAATATCAGCAAAGCTCAAATATCGTGATCGGTTTGTCGGAACACATTTTTGGAACCCCGGCCATTTAATCCCATTGGTCGAAGTAATCAAATCGGATGCCTCTTCCGATGAGACTGCGGATAAAGTTATGAAGGTTCTGTCGGCTGTAGGGAAAAAACCGGTACTGTGCAAAAGGGATGTTCCTGGATTTATTGCCAACCGTATGCAGCATGCGCTCTGGCGCGAAGCGATTTATATTGTTGAACAGGGTATTGCGGATGCAAAAACCGTAGATGAGGCGGTGCGCTATTCCTTTGGACTCCGCCTACCCCAACTCGGGCCTCTTGAGAACGCGGACATGGTTGGTCTTGATCTTACGTATAACATCCATGAATACATTCTTAGACATTTATCCGATCAAAAAGAACCATCCCCTCTTTTAAAAAAACTGTTTAACGAAAAGAAACTTGGCTTTAAAACGGGTACAGGTTTTCAAGAATGGGCTGAAGAAGAAAAAGCCGTTTCAAGTGCAGCCCTTAACGAATATTTGGTGAATATGCTTTCACATAATTTCACAAAGGCAAGTAAGGAGTAAACTATGTCTGACTTAAAAAACAAACGCATTATTACCGTTGCGACAACCGGTGCCTGGCCTACCAAAGAAAACACACCCTATGTACCCATAGAGCCAGAAGAAATTGCCGAAGAAGTGTATAAGTGTTGGAAAGCCGGAGCGGCTGTCTGTCATATTCACTGCCGTGATGATCAGGGAAAGGCCGCTATGGAATTTCCTAAATTCAAGAAGACTGTTGATCTGATTCGTGCCCACAAGGACTGCGATATTATCATCAATCTGACCACTTCGGGGGGAATCAATTTAAGCGAAGACGACCGGATTAAGCCCTTTGCTGAACTGAAACCCGAAATGGCGTCCTATGACTGCGGCACAATGAATTGGCAGCACTCAGGCGTATTTGAAAACAACCCCAAGTTTCTTGAAAAGCTAGGATTGTTGATGCAAGAAAAAGGGGTAAAGCCGGAGATTGAAGTTTTTGATCCTGGTATGATATACAACGCCCAATATTACATCAAAAAGGGGGTATTAAAAGCGCCGGCTCACTTCCAGTTTTGCATGGGAGTAGCCGGAGGAATCAAGGGAACGACAAAAAATCTTGTCTTTATGAAAGAAACTATGGAAGAGGTTGCACCGGGAAGCACCTGGAGCGCCTTTGGCGTAGGCGCCAGCGCCATGGAAATTCTGTACGCATCTGTTGCTATGGGCGGGCATATCCGTGTTGGTATGGAAGATAATATCCTATACAAAAAAGGCGTACTGGCTGAAAGTAATGTAGTTTTTGTCGAAAGGGTACGCCGGGTTATTGAAGAATTCGGTTGCGAAGTGGCAAAGCCTGATGAGGCAAGAGAAATACTAAACCTCAAATGAACTCATCGGGGGGTATAGCCTATAAATTATGGAAGATCCGACAAATGGCGTGGTTGTTGTTCGGAGACTGAAGTTTCCGAACAACTCGAATAAAAAATCATAATCGTTTTAATTACATGAACCGGATCTACTAAAGAATATATGTTTCATATACACTACCGAACCGGAGAGTCTTCCGCAGGGAAAAAATTTGAATATTTTTGGTTTATAACTATATGCTGCTGGAGTGTATACATATTCGTATATTTGGGGAGAGTTAATTTATCAATCAGTCTGCCTTACCTTAGTAAGACATATGGCTACTCAAAAATTTCCACCGGTTTAATAGCCTCAGGATTTTTCTTTACCTATGCCGTAGGACAGTTCATCAATGGAATTCTTGGAGATCGTTTCAACCCTCGATTTTTTATTGGAATAGGATTATTTTTATCAGGGGTTAGCAATATTCTTTTTGCCTGTACCAATAATATTTGGTTAATGTTTTGTTTCTGGACCTTGAACGGCTATTTTCAATCGATGTTTTGGGGGCCTTTAGTGCGAATTATATCTCATATTACTCCTCCGGCCCAGTTAAGAAAAACCACACAATTCTTATGCAGTTCCATGATAATAGGATATTTCCTTTCATATGCTTTGATTGGAAGAGTGGCAGTATCTTTTGGATGGATGGCGGCATTTTATATCCCCGGCTTTTTGCTCATTATAATATCAATCTTATGGATATGGTTTCTTCGTAATTACACTGATAAGGATATGGTTCATAAAACAATTCATACCCATTCGGTAAGTTTTCATTCAATAAGTGGAGCCGTATCATTTTTTATAGAAACCAGGCTTTGGTTAATCGCGCTCATCTGTATATTACATGGAAGCATAAAGGAAGGCTTAATTCTTTGGGGGCCGAGTTTGCTTATGGAAGCCCGAACAATTTCGCTGGAAAGGGCATTGTCTTTTATGGCCTTAACTCCAGTCATGAATGTAATTGGTCTAGCTGCCGGAGGTATCATCCATAAGTTTTTTAAGTATCAGGAAAAGTATACTATTATTTTTTTTCTTTTTGTCATTATCATCACAATTATTATATTAAACATCAGCATTATTTACTTCTCGGTACTGACGATTGTGGCGACAGCTCTGCTTTTCGCTTCGTTATTTGCTGTAAATAATATGCTTGTTACCTATATGCCGCTTAATTTTCATACTGAACATCGGGTTTCCACCGCAGCAGGATTCTTGGACTGTGCTATATATATCGGAGCGGCCTGTTCAAGTCCTTTGTCCGGTTTTATAGCCGACCATTTCGGCTGGTTCAATGTCATGAATGGATGGATAATGGCAGGGGTTATTGCCGTTATTTTAGCTATATTTAGCCACAATTATAAAAAGTAAAGTGAAATATGCAAATAGAACTATCACTATTAACTTATTAGGTTTCTCTAATATCAATAACAGAGAAAGATATATTGGACAAACTGAAAAATCTGATGTGTAATGAATAAAGTTCATGATGGAACGTCATAAAATGGCCTGTAAAAAAGGACATGGTTGCGTCACAAGGACAAAGCGCCTTATTGAAGAATTTTGCTACGAGACGGTAATACCGGCCGAGGCATATGAAATGTCCGGCCGTTGAAAATAAATCTAAGGAGTATGCTATGAAAAAGGTTGAGCTAAAGAATGTTTCGCCTTATTCCGCCCCAGGTCATTTTAACATGACTGCCCTACGGCTTCAGGGTAAAGACGAAACGGGAATTTCAAAATTCTGGATGGGGATGTCTTATTTCCTGCCCGGAGGCGGAGCGGAGTGGGCTTACGAGACCGATTCTCCCACAGAAAAAGTGTACTTTGTTTTGGACGGCGAAATTACCGTAAAATCAAAAAACGAGGAATTTGTCCTTAAAAAGGGAGATTCCCTCTTTATCGGCCCCAATGAAGGCCGTTCCATGTTCAATAAAACCAATCAGGTTGCGACAACCCTTGTCATCATTACTTATCCGTAACAAAACAGGAGGCAAACAATGGACAAGAATCAGGTAGTATCGCTTTTTGATATAAAAGGCAAAGTCGCGCTGATTACCGGCGCCACCGGCGCGCTCGGCAGCGCCATCTGCCGGGGTTACGGCCATGCGGGCGCAAAAATTATGGCCACGGGACGGAACGAAGGTAAACTTAAAGAGCTTTGCGAAAAGCTCAAAGATGAAGGGATTGATATTTCCTACTCCGCCGGTGATCCAGTAAAAGAGGCGGATGTTATCAAGGTTGTAAACGATACGGTAAAAACATACGGTGAAATTAACATTCTGGTTACCGCGGCGGGTTTTAACGCGCCTAAGCCTATTGTTACCCATACCCTTGAAGATTGGCGGCAGATTATTGACGCCAATGTACAGGGTACCTGGCTTTATTGTAAATATGCCGGTGAACAACTTATCAATCAGAAGAAAGGGGGCAAGGTTATCCTTGTGTCTTCGGCACGGAGCAAGATCGGCATGAAAAACTATACCGGATACTGTACGTCAAA
>JAITRG010000294.1 GCA_031288515.1 Tannerellaceae bacterium | reverse complement strand
TACGCCGCAGGGCGGCAGCCATGGCAAAAACCCATGGCATTACGCTAACGCTTTTGTGAAAAAGGCGATTGAACGAAGCTTGGAATATAGTTAACCATATTACGCATGTAGTTGTTTTTCCTCTTTTCTGAATAAAAAATGATTCCTCGCTCATACAGGCATTGAATAAAGTACTATATTTACGCCTGAACTTTTAGATCCGGTTTGCCATGAAAAAATATATCCTGTTTTTGTTTGTCGCCGTTCTTATATCTTCCTGTACAAAACAGATAGCTTCCCAACCCGTAGAAATAGAGAAACAAACGTTTGTCTTTTCTATTAAAGGGACTGATACGTTACGGCTTGACAAGTATGATATCCCATCCGAAGAGATAAATAAGCCTTGTGTTTTGTTTGTTTTTGGAGGCGGCTTTGTTGCGGGAGCGCGAACGGAGGAGTATAATGTTGAGTATCTTAAAAAACTGGCGGAAAAAGGATATGTGGGAATTGGCATTGACTATCGCTTAGGATTGAAAGATATAAAAAACAGGGATGTATCCGATCCTGCCAATATCGTTGGGGCGTTATTCAATGCAATCCACATGGCTGTGGAGGATCTGTTCGATGCAACCGGTTTTGTTTACGAACATGCCGAAGCGTGGGGAATTGATAAAACCAAAATCATTGCCAACGGTTCAAGTGCGGGAGCCGTAACCGTATTGCAAGGCGAATACATGATATGTAATAATGCGGAATTGGCCAAACGGCTGCCCGGCGGTTTCCGTTATGGAGGAATTATTGCTTTTGCCGGCGCTGTCGCTAACGAAAGCGGCGATTTGACGTGGCCGGTAAATCCGTCTCCCATCCAGCTTTTTCATGGAGACGCCGACAAGAATGTACCTTTTAACAAAGCCTTGCTGGGAGACGCCGGATTATATGGTTCTAACTATATAGCCGGGCAATTGAATAAAATGCAATCACCCTGTTATTTCTATGAAGCGGTAAATGCCGCTCATGAAATAGCAGGTTCGCCCATGCGCTGTAATTTAGACGAAATAGGCGCCTTTATTGATAAATTCGTACTCAATCCCGAACCGCTTATTGTCCATACGGCAGTAGAACAAATCGGCAATCCCGAATTGGAAAAAGAGTTTGATTTTATGGACTATATCAATACCAATTACAACTAACGCCCGGTAAGCAGACGTTCTATTACAGGAGGATAGTGTTCATATTCCAAAGCGTGCACTTTGGCTGCCACATCTTCGGGGGCGTCTGAAGGAAGGACGGGGCAGGTAGCCTGGAAAATAATCTCCCCCTCGTCGTACTGCTCATTTATATAATGTATGGTAATACCCGATTCCTTTTCGCCGGCGCCTGTCACCGCTTCGTGTACATGCATGCCATACATGCCTTTTCCTCCATACTTGGGCAATAGCGCCGGATGAATGTTTATAATCTTACCGGGAAAGGCCTTTAATAATGTATCCGGGATTTTATTCATAAAACCGGCCAGTACGATAAGGTCTACCTTGTATCCGGCAAGTTTATCAATGACAGGCTTCCCTTCCGCAAATTCATCCCGCGTAAACGCAAATGAAGGAATACCCAGCCTGTTTACACGTTCATGCACTTTGACTTTCTTATTATTAGATAAAACGACGGCTACGTTAACCGTTTTACTGCCTGCAAAATACCGGGCAATATTTTCTGCATTTGTCCCTGAGCCGGAAGCGAAAATAGCGATGTTCTTCATTAATTTCAATTGTTTAAATGCACAAGAAAGAAGAAAATGTGCAGGTTCTGTATATTTTTAAGCTCATATATTTGTTTTGTAACACAAAAAATGCTTTCCTTTGCACTGCAAATTTAAAAAGTATATTCTAATTTATTAATCTAAATTGAAAAGTTATGTCTGAAATTGCGTCTAGAGTAAAGGCTATTATCGTTGATAAATTGAGTGTGGAAGAAACAGAAGTTACTAACGAAGCCAGCTTTACTAATGATTTAGGAGCAGACTCTCTTGATACAGTAGAGTTGATTATGGAATTCGAAAAAGAATTCGGCATCTCAATCCCCGACGATCAAGCAGAAAAAATTGCAACAGTAGGCGACGCTATCGCCTATATTGAAGCAAACGCGAAGTAATCCCTTTTATTTCAACGTATGGAATTAAAAAGAATTGTAGTAACGGGTCTTGGAGCTATTACTCCGCTTGGCAACACCCTCTCAGACACGTGGGAGGGTCTTATTAACGGTAGAAGTGGAGCCGGGCCTGTTACTCAGTTTAATGCAGAAAAATTTAAAACGCATTTTGCCTGCGAAGTGAAAAACTTCGACCCGTTACAAATTATGGACCGGAAAGAAGTGCGTAAATGTGATCGCTATACCCTGTTAGCATTAAACGCAGCCAAAGAAGCAATCGCTGATTCGGCCTTAGATACAGAGAAAGAAAACCCGGACCGTATCGGAGTAATATTTGCATCCGGTATCGGCGGTATCAAAACATTTGAAGACGAAGTAAAGGGTTATGACGAGGAAAGAGGGCCGCGTTTTAATCCTTTTTTCATTCCTAAGATGATTTCCGATATTGCCGCCGGACAAATCTCCATGATATACGGATTCAGAGGGCCTAACTTTGCCACTGTTTCGGCTTGCGCATCTTCTACCAACGCTATTTCCGATGCGTTCAATTATATTCGTTTAGGAAAGGCAGACGTCATCGTTACCGGTGGCGCGGAAGCGGCTATTTCGGCAGCAGGCGTAGGCGGTTTTAATGCGATGAACGCCCTGTCTACCCGTAATGATTCGCCCCATACGGCTTCGCGCCCGTTTAGCCTGAGCCGGGATGGATTTGTATTAGGCGAAGGTTCGGCCTGCCTGGTGCTTGAAGAAATGGAGCATGCTTTAGCAAGAGGAGCTAAAATATATTGTGAAATAGCAGGGACAGGTATGTCTGCCGACGCCTATCACTTAACAGCTTCGCATCCTGAAGGGTTGGGCGCTAAGCTGGTTATGAGAAACGCGTTGGAAGATGCAGGAATGAAACCGGAAGATATTGATTATATCAATGTACATGGAACCTCTACTCCTGTTGGCGACATATCGGAAGCAAAAGCTATTAAAGATGTATTTGGCGAACATGCTTATCACCTGAATATCAGTTCTACAAAGTCTATGACCGGGCACCTTTTAGGAGCGGCAGGAGCATTGGAAGCGATTGCCTGCATCCTGACAGTGAGAGAAGGCGTCATTCCTCCTACGATTAATCATGAGGAAGGCGACGACGATCCGGAAATAGATTATAAGCTGAACTTTACATTTAACAAAGCACAAAAAAGAGAAATAAATGCCGCCCTATCCAACACCTTCGGTTTCGGAGGGCATAATGCAAGCGTAATTGTAAAGAAATTCGTCAGATAACCATTTTTAAAGTGTTCAAACAATTATATAAAAGAATAAGGCTCCTTAAGAATAAAGGCAAGGAGCCTTATTTGTCTTTATATAAGCTCTTTGGTTTTTACCCCGATGATATTAGTCTGTATGAGCAGGCCTTTTTGCATAAATCTTCTTCGATAGAAGCAGGCGACGGGCGATGGCTTAATAATGAACGCCTGGAGTTTCTTGGAGATGCTATCCTTGACGCCGTCGTGGCAGACATTTTATATAAACATTTCAAAAACAAACGGGAAGGTTTTCTTACCAACACACGTTCCAAAATTGTGCAACGCGCTAACCTTGACCGTATAGCAGTCAACCTCGGATTGCAAAAATTAGTAGTTTACTCAGCCAAACTCAGTTCTCATAATAACCGCTTATACGGCAATGCGCTGGAAGCATTGATCGGGGCGATATACCTTGACCAGGGCTACCGGAAGTGTTATAAATTCATAGAAGATGTGGTTATTAAGAAAAACCTTGACATAGATAAATTAGCCAATAAAGAAGTAAATTTCAAGTCGAGCCTCATTGAATGGAGCCAGAAAAACAAACTCGAGATAACTTTCGACCTGATAGAATCCTTTGTTGATAATGACGGAAACCCTGTATTCCAAACATGTGTAACTTTATTTGAACATCAAATAGGGGTAGGAATCGGTTATTCCAAGAAAGAATCACAACAAAATGCAGCCAAGATGGCCATAAAAAAACTCCGCATCGACAAAGAATTTCAGGAAACCATCTCCGAATTAAAGAAAAAACTAAATGGAGAAACAACCGAAAGCCACGAATTTGAAGAACTCCCCGAAGATATTGATTCCAAAATAGTTTGATCCAATAACCCGCCCCACCCAAAGGGCAAGCCATAACGTAAACTTATTGTTTTATACTTTACACAGGATGATTTATTATTCTGTTTATCATATTGCCTAAACGGTAAGCGGCGAAAGGAAATCTTAGCTTAATGACATTGTCTTTAAAGGGCTTGAGGCTGGGTCGATTGGTTTATCCCTTTCAAATCGCAACTTCTCTATTTTATCCCTGAATAGTTTATTTGTTTATATTAGTTAAATCTTCTGCTTTTACTATCAAAATGTCAGAAAATATTTTTTTAATCCGGGAAAAGCATATTACTTTGCATCAAAATGAAATGAAAACCTATAAATAAAAATGAAATGAAAGCGTCATTATTAACTAAAAGCGTCTTGGGGTTTATTTTTGTCTTTGTATGCAGTATAGCTATGAATGCTGTTTCCCCCAAGAATTATATGTACGACACGAAAGAAGAAAATGGGAAAATAGTGTCGAAAACTGTTTTCACTAACGAAAACGGGCTTCTAAACAAGCAAATGAAATACGATTTTACTTACAATGAAGAGGGTAAAGTGGCCGTAAAGAAAGCTTGTAAATGGGATAAGTCCACAGAGAGTTGGGAGCCGTTTTTCCTGATTTCTTATGAATACAACAATGAAACAGGAGATATCCACACGACCTATGGAATGTGGGATAAAAAGAAAAAGGATTACAGTTTGAATGTTCAGGAGATGATTTCGCCTGCTTCAAGCTATGATTCGATCTTTTCATAATGCAATAAACAGTAGAAAATGGCGCAACTACGAAGATGTGAATCTTTGTTTTTGCGCCACTTTCAATTTATAAGCAGGATGATCAGAATCAAATGATTTTCTCTAAACCGGAAAGATTGGCCGACACTTCCTCATCGGTCAATTTATAATTACGCAAATCGCCTGCCAGGTATTGATCATAAGCAGCCATATCTATCAATCCATGACCTGAGAGATTGAATAATATCGTACGTTGTTTGCCTTCCTCTTTTGCTTGTTGGGCTTCCCGAATAGCTGCCGCAATAGCATGGGAAGATTCGGGAGCTGGGATAATGCCTTCGGCCTGAGCAAATAAAACCGCGGCCTCGAATGTGTCTAATTGTTCAACGTCAATCGCTTCCACGTATCCGTCTTGTCTTAGCTGGCTGACAATCGAACCGGCGCCATGATAACGCAATCCTCCCGCATGGATATGAGCTGGAGAGAAGTTATGCCCCAATGTAAACATAGGTATCAGCGGGGTATAACCGGCTTCATCGCCAAAGTCATATTGGAACTCGCCGCGCGTCAGTTTCGGACACGATGCCGGCTCGGCGGCTACAACACGTATCTCTTTACCATCAACTAACTTATGGCGAAGGAACGGAAAACTGATGCCTGAAAAGTTTGAGCCTCCCCCAAAGCAACCAATAACCACATCCGGGTATTCGCCGGCCATTTCCATTTGTTTTTCCGCTTCCAAACCAATAACCGTCTGGTGTAGCATAACATGGTTCAATACGCTACCCAATGTATATTTACAATTAGGCGTTTGCAGCGCCAGTTCCACCGCTTCGGAAATAGCCGTACCCAGGCTTCCCTGATAATTCGGATGGGCGGTCAATATGCTGCGCCCGGCTTTTGTACTCATACTGGGCGAAGCGATTACCTGTGCGCCAAACGTTTGCATAATCGAACGCCGATATGGTTTTTGATGATAGCTTACCTTTACCATATAAACGGCCAGCTCCAGACCAAAAGCCTTCGCGGCATACGATAAAGCGGCTCCCCACTGCCCGGCTCCGGTTTCAGTAGTAATATTGGTTACTCCTTCTTTCTTGCAAAAATAGACCTGGGCGATCGCCGAATTTAATTTATGTGAACCTACCGGGCTCACGCTTTCATTCTTAAAATAAATATGAGCCGGCGTATCCAATGCTTTTTCCAGTCCATAAGCTCGAACCAATGGAGTAGGCCGCCATATTTTATACATCTCGCGCACTTCTTCCGGTATTTCTATCCAGGCGTCGGTTTCATTTAACTCCTGATGCGCCAACGCCTTTGCAAACAAAGGATAAAGTTCTTCTTCTTTGACAGGTTGCTTTGTGCCCGGGTTTAGAATAGGGCGCGGTTTGTTTTTCATATCCACTACAATATTATACCATGCCGTAGGAATATCTTTTTCTTCCAATAAAATTTTTTTAGTGCTCATAATACATCTATGTTAAGTTACATTATTTCTGAAAAAAAGCTATGCTGCTTACAACATGGAAGCAAAGTAACAAATAATAATCTATTATTCAATGTAAATTAAATAAAATTCTATACATTTGTAACCCGAATGATTTTATGAAATACAATTTAATTAACATCATCATGAGAAAATTTTTATTGTTACTCTCTTGCCTTTTATCCGTTTCATTTGTCTTTGCTCAGAAAAAGAATTTCACTTATAACTTTTATGGATTCGTAAGAGGCGACGCCTATTACAATTCGAGAAACAACGTGGAAGCGGTGGATGGCAACTTTTATCTCTATCCGCTTGATAAAGTGCTTGATGCTGATGGTAATGACTTAAACGGCAATCCAAACAGTACATTTTATACATTTACCACCCGGTTTGGTTTAGATATGACCGGGCCTAATGTCGGTCCGGCTAAAACATCCGCTAAGGTAGAAGTCGATTTGGGAGGATTTAATCTCGCTAATTACCTGCTTCGTATCCGCCAGGCGTATGTCAATTTAAGCTGGGAGAAAGGTTCGTCCCTCTTACTTGGACAAACATGGCATCCGTTGTTCGGAGATGTTATGCCGGATGTTTTGAACCTGAACACGGGAAGCCCTTTCCAACCCTTCAACCGAAGCGCACAAATAAGGTACCAGTATAAAAGTAACCGGTTTACTTTTACCGGATCGGCTATTTATCAATTAGTATATTTATCCGCAGGACCAAACGGGAAAAGCGAAGAATACCTGAAAAACAGCGTTCTGCCCGAACTGTTTGCCGGCGTAACATACCATGAGAATGGATTCTTGGGAGGATTAGGCGTAGAAGCAATATCGCTGAAACCCCGTGTACAGTCGCATATGGCCGATAAAGTATATAAAGTAGACGAACGGGTTACAAGCGTATCTTTCATGGCCCAGGCGCAATATAAGACAGACAATCTTTCTCTGGCCGGAAAAACGCTTCTTGCTTCTAACCAGACGCATAACGCTATGTTGGGCGGATATGGCGTTTCATCGATAGACGGGATTACGGGCGAGCAGCAATATACGCCTTCACGCCATTCTACCACCTGGCTCAACGCCGTAGCAGGCAGCAAATGGAAAGGCGGCCTGTTTATGGGATATTCTAAAAATTTAGGAACAACCGGTAAATTAGTCGACCCGGCCTTATTTTACGGAAGTGGAATTGATATAGACCGGATACTATGCATCGCGCCCTCTTTTTCATATAATTTACCTCATTGGAAAGCCGGAATTGAATACTCGGCAACAACAGCCTGGTACGGAGACACAAACCTTTCAAACGGCAAAGTAACAAACGCGCATGCCGTTACCAACCACCGAATATTAGGAGTACTTATGTATTATTTTTGATTACCTGACTGCTTTACTGACGTCTTCGTCAAGCGTTCTTAAATCTTCGATGCGTTTAACGATTTCGCCTTTTTTATTAATAAGGAATAGCGCGGGTAATTGTTTTACATTATAAAGCGCCGCTATCTGGGAATAAGCTGCTTCGGGATCGTGGACACATGTCCAGGGCAATTTAGACGCCACATTTTTCCAGAAATGTTTGTCGATATCCAATGATACCTGATAGATGGTAAATCCTTTCGTATTGTATTTCTCATATAAGTCGGCAAAATCCATATTCAGAGCGGGCGACCATTCGCTTTGATAGGCCGTAAAATTCACCAGAACCGTTTTGCCTTCAGCTACTTCGGATAGCTTAACAGTCTCTCCGTACAGGTTTGGCAGCGTTATATCCAGGTAATTTATCTCCTGAACGTTTACGGTTTCCTCCGTATCGAGCGCCCGTTGCTGGCGGATCACTTTAATCGATTGTAATGCCAGGTTATGGAGATGCTTTGCACGGGCGCTTTCCGGATAATTAAAATCATAACTCGTGGCAACGGCGCCATACGCCTTTGAATCGTCTTTATCATACAGATTAAAGAAGTACAGGCCGTCTATTTGCTGAAACAACGCATAATAGGCAGCCGTAGACATGGGCGCCGAATAAATATACCGACGCGCTACTTCCTTGTAGGCCTCGGCGGCTTCCAATACCTGTTCGCGGTACGTTGTATCGGAAATCAATTTACTGTCGTAATCTTTGCGTAACCGCCCGATGGCCTGATTGGCGTCTAACTGGGCCAGCGTTATTTGCTTGATCGCTTTTGAATTTTCGGAACCTTCTACTATATAAGAAGTCGCAAACGTTCCCGCATCAGCGTTAAAAGAAACGGTTTCTGTAGAATCAATCGAGAAATTGATCAACTGGTTATTCAAGCGCAACCGGTAAAAGTCTGGATATTGGGGGCGGGATTGCTTAAATAAAAATTTACCCGCAGCATTAAGCTTAACCGAATCCAATGTCTCCACAGACGAAACCCCTACATTCTCAAGAAACATAACCTGCCCGTTAGCGCCGGAGACTACGCCCTTAACCATAAAACTATTATTATTACATGCTGTAAGTAAAACAAGTATCGCTCCGAGAGCCGTCATCAGATGTGTAGTTATCCGTCTCATATTTCTTCCTCAAAATTTTGCTATTCGGATGCAAATATACAGTAATTTGCAATTGAACCGTAATTATTAGCTGTTTCTTGCAAATTATTTTACAAAAAAGAGCTTATAACGAGTTATTTATTGCTTTCACATACATTTAACAGATAAACTTTCATTACCTTTGCCCCGATTTTACAGACGAAAAATAAGAATATTAAAAATTATGGTTAATCCAATTAACAAGACGATTGATTTAGGTGACGGAAGGACGATCACCATTGAAACCGGGAAATTGGCAAAACAAGCCGATGGCGCTGTTACCGTTCGTATGGGTAATACAATGCTGCTTGCCGCTGTGACTGCCGCTAAAGACGCAAACCCCGGCGTTGATTTTATGCCTCTACAGGTTGAATATAAAGAAAAATTCTCAGCGTATGGCCGTTTTCCGGGAGGCTTTACAAGAAGAGAAGGAAAAGCTTCCGATTATGAAATACTTACTTCACGCTTGGTAGACCGTGCGCTTCGCCCGCTTTTCCCCGACAATTATCATGCTGAAGTATTTGTTAATATTATATTATTTTCATCCGACGGTAACGATATGCCGGACGCCTTGGCCGGTTTGGCTGCGTCTGCGGCTTTGGCTGTATCCGATATACCTTTTAACGGGCCTATCTCGGAGGTTCGCGTGGCCCGTATAGACGGCAGGTTTATCCTTAACCCTACTTTCTCCGAACTGGAAAAAGCGGATATTGATATCATGGTAGGCGCTACGATGGATAATATCATGATGGTAGAAGGCGAAATGAGTGAAGTACAGGAAGCCGAAATGCTCGAAGCCATCAAGGTTGCCCACGAAGCGATTAAGGTACAATGCCAGGTACAGCTTGAGCTGTCGGAAGCTTGCGGCAAGCTGGCAAAACGCGAATACGACCACGAAGTAAACGATGACGAACTGCGTAAAGATGTGCGCGATAAATGTTACGACAAAGTATATGCAGTAGCCGTTTCCGGCTCTTCCAAACATGAACGTTCCGATGCTTTTAAAGAGATTGTAGAAGAATATAAAACAAACTTTACGGAAGAAGAATTAGAAGAAAAATCCGAAATGATCGGCCGCTACTATCACGATGTGGAAAAAGAAGCGATGCGCCGCGCCATTCTGGATGAAGGAAAACGACTGGATGGCCGTAAAACGACAGAGATTCGCCCGATCTGGTGTGAAGTTGATTTCCTGCCGGGACCTCATGGATCCGCCGTATTTACCCGGGGAGAAACCCAATCGCTTACGACATTGACGCTGGGAACAAAAGCAGATGAAAAAACAGTAGACGACGTACTGAATCATGGCAAAGAACGTTTCCTCTTACATTATAACTTCCCTCCTTTCTCTACAGGAGAAGCAAAAGCCTCGCGGGGCGTAGGGCGTCGCGAAGTAGGTCATGGCAATCTGGCTCACCGTGCGCTCAAGCGGATGATCCCTGCCGATTATCCCTATGTAATCCGTGTTGTTTCGGATATTCTTGAATCGAACGGTTCTTCCTCCATGGCTACGGTTTGCGCCGGGACGCTCGCCCTGATGGACGCAGGCGTGAAGATAAAGAAACCTGTTTCCGGTATTGCTATGGGGCTGATTTCTGAAAATAAAGGGAGTAAATTTGCCGTTCTTTCCGACATTCTGGGAGATGAAGACCACTTGGGCGACATGGACTTTAAGGTAACCGGCACAAAAGATGGCATCACAGCTACCCAAATGGACATCAAAGTAGACGGGCTTTCTTATGAAATCCTTGAAAAAGCATTAGCCCAGGCTAAAGAAGGGCGGATGCACATCCTGGGTAAACTGACGGAAACGATTGCCGAACCCCGTGAAGATTTAAAACCGCATGCTCCACGCATTGAATCACTGACGGTGGGCAAAGAATACATCGGCGCTATCATTGGCCCGGGCGGAAAGATTATTCAGGGAATACAGGAGAAAACAGGAGCTGTTATCTCTATTGAAGAAGTAGACGGCGTAGGTAAAATAGAAGTATCCGGTACGAATAAAGAAACGATCGATGCAGCCATGCGAGCTATCAAAGCCATTGTGGCCGTCCCTGAAATCGGCGAAACGTATGAAGGCAAGATTTCTTCCGTTATGCCTTATGGCGCTTTCGTTGAATTTATGCCGGGTAAAGACGGCCTGCTCCATATCTCCGAAATCGATTGGAAACGATTGGAAACAGTTGAACAAGCCGGATTGAAAGAAGGCGACGTTATACATGTAAAATTAGTGGATATCGACCCCAAAACAGGCAAATTCAAACTTTCCCGCAGAGTATTATTACCTAAACCCGAAGGGTACGAAGAACGCCCGCCGCGCATGGAACGTAACGACCGTGGCGACCGTGACGACAGGAATGGGCAACGCAACAACCGCCCGCCGCGCCGTTAGAAAGGGTCAAAATTTTCTTATGTGATCTCTTATATATTTGCATTACGCAAAATTGATAACCGACGGCTGTCCGCTAATTAACCGACAGCCGTCGACTATTAAAAACTTTCTCTGCTTTTTTCCATTTCTATTAATGTCAGTCAAATCGACCGCACCCGCCATCAGGATGAGGAGCGCCTGTCTGCTATCGCAAATCATACGCAACGCCTCGCGGCGAGTCGTTTTACCGGATTCGGCGGAAGGAAGCGTCTGCTTACTTTGCCGACGCCACAGGGTTAGCGTAGAGCGGATATGTCCTGATCCCGAATACAGGATGAATCGATCAAATCAAACTGTAACAGAAAACAGGCAGCATGTACACAGGAGAACTTTTTATTGTCGGGCAGTTACAACCTGTTCAACCTGTACAACGGGGATAGCTTGGCTTCAAGCCTAAACAGTGGTAATGGATACACAGGGATTTTTAATCGCTGAATCGCTGAAAATTTCTCCAACAATCGTAGTTTTTTATTTTTTTTCATACTTTTGTCTCCCTAAATGATACGCTTTGCATATGCAAATCCTTAAGCCGGATATTGGAATGAACAAGTTAATAATAATGGCGTGTATATCTGTCATATGCTGCTGTTGTCATAAGGAACAACAGATCCCCGTTGAAATAGATGTCATTTTTCATATCAGGGAAGATAACCACACATCCCCTTTACAGGTAATCGTAGAGAACAATACGCGTGGCGCCTATGGATATCAGTGGTATTTTGAAGGTGGAGAGCCTGCCTTATCCTCCGAAAAGAATCCCGGGATGGTCTCTTTTATCGCTCCCGGAGAACATACCGTAACGCTGGAAGCCTGGAATGAAGGTACGCGGGCAAGTAAAAGTTTCCCGGTACGGGTTGACAGCGCCGTTGTGGTTGATTTCACGGTAGAAGCCGAGGTGAACAACTATGCGCCTGCCTTGTTTCACATAAAGAATCTTTCTTCCGGCGGCGCCGTATACCAGTGGTCGTTTGAAGGAGGAGTTCCGGCTACGTATGAAGGAATTTCGCCTCCTGCCGTAAGATACGAAAAAGAAGGGACATACAAAATCTCCCTGACGGTACGGAACGGAAGCGCTACCTTTGAGAGTGGCCGGAAAGTCGAAGTTAGGGAACCGCTGGACGCTTCGTTTACAATCATTCCTTCGTTTGAAGACGAAGACGATATGGAAGCGCCGTTGCGGGCCTCTTTCCGTTCCCGTTTGCAAGGCGTTGAAACCCTTCTGTGGTCGTGCGAAGGAGCTATCCTGACGAATGCCCAATCCCCGGAAGCAGACCTGTATATTCCCCGCGAAGGGAAATATACCGTTCATCTGGAGGTCTCCAATGGTAAAGAAACGAAGAAGGTCGCTCAGGAAATCACGGTAGAAGAAAATTCCAACCTGCGCACGCATAGCAACATACGCTTGGGTATAAATACAGCCCGGGAGTATTATCCCACGTACTATTCGACCCGGTTGCGGAAAGCTTTTAAAGTCCGGGAAGCGAATGAAGAGAACGCGAAGATGATCGATCTGGCGTTTTTCGGTTTGAGCGCGAATTTTACGTACAATATGTTTGTTTCCCCTTCCCGGCTTTCGGAAACGACCTTCCCGGATATCCCGGGAGCTGTGCATACCCGTTTTATCAATAAGACGGAATTGGGTTTCATCAGCCTTACGCCACTCCAGTTTGCAACGATGCGTACGGATGCGTTATTACGGAACCTGCCCATATTTTACGCATTGTATGAGGATGAGGCTTTCGCAAGCCGGCCCCTTCCTCGCGTTGTACTGTTTGAGACGTCCGACAGGCGGAAGGGAGCCATCTTAGTCAAAGAAATGGTATCCAAAGGAAAAGACGATTCATATATAGTGGTAGATATTAAAGTGCAGAAAAATGATTAACAAACTCATATTTCCTTTCCTTTTCCTTTTAGGGAGTTATATGCCGGCTCATACCCAAAACATCAAGATAGAAAACATCAGGGATATGTTTGGGAAAGGTAAACCGCTCAAATTAAGCGGCGGCTTTTCCGCCAATTCCACCTGCAATGCCGGCAGCGACATACAGGGACGCGAGGCGTTTGTCTATTATTTGAACGGCAACATCGATTTAAATATCTACGGACAGATCAACTTGCCGTTCTCTTTTAATTTCACCAATTCGGGTTCAAGTTATAAACTCCCGTCCATGCCGAACCGGTTGAGCATCCATCCTTCCTATAAATGGATAACAAGTCATTTGGGCGACGTGTCCATGACTTTTTCCCCCTATACGCTTAACGGACATATATTTACCGGTGCAGGTATAGAATTCCAGCCGGAAGGATGGGATTTGGCCTTCATGTACGGACGTTTATTGAAGGCTGTTGAATATGACAGGGAGCAACCAGCCGTTTCGCCGGCATACAAGCGTATGGCCCATGGAGTTAAGGCTGGCAGGAAAGGCGAAAAATATGAAATATCCATCAATATGTTGAGTGCAAAAGACGATGTATCTTCCCTTTTGAATCTGCCGGACAGCCTGGGTATCACGCCTTCGGAAAACCTTTCAGGCAGCGTATCCTTTTTAGTAAGGCCGGCGAAATTTATAGAAGTCAGCGGCGAATACGGGCTGAGTCTCCTCACGTCCGATTCAAGGGCGTCCAAGGGAGAGGATAAACCTTTTTATGATTCCTGGAAAGGCAGCAATATAACAACCTCTTCCTATCAGGCGTTTAAAGCCCGCCTGGATTATGTAGGGGGCAGTAACCGCCTGGGAGTAGGGTATGAACGCATAGACCCGGGCTATAAGACATTGGGGGCCTATTATTTTGCCAATGACCTGGAAAATATCACGCTCAATGCTTCCCAGTCCCTTTGGCAAAACAAGGTGAATCTAAATCTCAGTATCGGACTGGAACGTGATGACCTCTCCCGTACCAATGCCACTTCTTCATCCCGTACTGTCGGTTCGGCCAATATGAGTGTTTCTCCTACGGAAAGGGTGAGCCTGAATCTCTCATACACCAATTTCCAAACCTATTCCAATGTCCGTTCAAACTTCGAGTTAATCAACCAGGAAAACACACTGGACAAACTTGATACCCTTAACTTTATTCAATTGAGCCAGTCGGCCAATTTCAATCTGAATCTTATCACAAAAAAAACGGAAGAACAACTGCATAACCTGGGTATCTATATGGCGTATCAGGATGCGGCGGGCAAGCAGGGAGGCGTCTACCGCCCCGGCAGTGTCACGGAAATGACAAATGCTTCCACCTCCTATTCCTGGTCGTTTCTAAAATCGGGTTTGACCCTCAATGGGGCATTCAATTTAAATAACAGCAAGATTATGAACGGAAACACGCTGACCTGGGGGCCTACGCTGAGCTTTAAATCCCAATTTCTGAATAAGAAACTGATGGCAGGCGCCTCCCTGTCTTATAACAGCGGTTACTTGGAAGGAA
>JAITRG010000202.1 GCA_031288515.1 Tannerellaceae bacterium | reverse complement strand
GCCAAGCTCTTTAATGATAGCGCGATACCGGGTGATATCTATCTTAATTAAATAATCAAGGAGCCGGCGGCGTTTACCTACCAACATCTTGAGAGCCCTCTCAGTGCCGTAATCTTTGTGATTCCTTTTAAGATGTTCCGTCAAATGGGAAATACGGAAAGAAAACAGGGCAATCTGGCTTTCGGGAGAACCGGTATCAGTCGCAGATTTGCCGTATTTTTCAAAAAGTTCTTGTTTTTTTGCTGAATCTAAATACATGTTGTTTAGTTACTTTAATAAATTATACCATATTATCTAAGCGGATGCAAAGATAGGGATTACTTTTTGACTAACAATACTTTTCTGGTTTTTTTTATTTCGTCCTGTTTTTTTGTTGTACCTTTGCGCCGGAAAAATAAGTATCGATGCAAAAAATTAGGAATATTGCGATTATCGCACATGTTGATCACGGAAAAACAACGTTAGTAGATAAAATGCTCTTGGCCGGAAAGCTATTCAGGGAAGGGCAAGAAGACCTGGACCAGTTTCTCGACAGTAATGATTTGGAACGTGAACGGGGGATAACTATTTTGGCGAAAAACGTTTCCATCCAATATAAAGGGTATAAAATAAATATTATTGATACGCCGGGGCATGCCGACTTTGGCGGGGAGGTAGAGCGTGTTTTGAATATGGCGGATGGTTGTTTGTTGCTGGTTGACGCCTTTGAGGGGCCTATGCCGCAAACGCGTTTTGTACTGCAAAAAGCGATTCAACTCGGTTTAAAGCCGATTGTGGTTATTAATAAGGTGGATAAACCGAATTGCCGTCCGTCTGAAGTACAGGAAATGGTATTCGATTTAATGTTTAGCTTGGACGCTACGGAAGAACAATTGGATTTTCCTACGATTTATGGTTCGGCCAAGCAGGGCTGGATGTCTGACGACTGGCAGAACCCTTCCGACAATATCTATCCGCTGCTTGACGCCATTATAGAATATATACCCGAGCCGGAAGTATTGGAAGGCCCGTCGCAGTTACTTATTACTTCGCTGGATTACTCCAGATATGTGGGGCGTATAGCAGTAGGCCGGGTGCATCGCGGAGAGCTGAAAGAAGGACAGGATATTGTCTTGTGTAAACGTGACGGCTCGATGGTGAAGTCGAAAATTAAAGAGGTAGATATTTTTGAGGGATTGGGGCGAACGAAAGTATCTTCCGTTCAATCGGGCGATATATGCGCCTTAATAGGAATAGAAGGTTTTGAAATCGGCGAAACCATTTGCGACGCCAGTCATCCGGAGCCTTTACCTACTATTGCCATTGACGAACCTACTATGTCGATGCTTTTTACGATCAATAATTCTCCTTTCTTTGGGAAAGACGGGAAATATGTTACCTCCCGCCATATTTATGAACGTTTGCAGAAAGAGCTTGATAAAAATCTGGCGTTACGTGTTGAGCCGACAGATTCGGCAGACGCCTGGCTGGTATATGGGCGAGGCGTCCTTCATTTATCGGTTCTTATCGAAACGATGCGCCGTGAGGGATATGAACTGCAGGTAGGACAGCCGCAGGTTATCATAAAAGAAATAAACGGCGTAAAATGCGAGCCGATAGAACAGCTTACCATTAACCTCCCGGAAGAATCGTCCAGCCGCATCATAGACATTGTTACAAGACGTAAAGGCGAAATGACCCTGATGGAAAATAAAAACGAACGTATATTCCTTGAATTTAACATACCGTCGCGCGGTATTATCGGACTGAATAATGCCGTACTGACAGCTTCTGCCGGCGAAGCGATTATCGCCCATCGCTTCCTTGACTATCAACCCTGGAAAGGAGAAATAGAACGCCGGGTAAATGGTTCGATCATTGCGATGGAAACAGGTACGGCCTATGCTTATGCGCTGAATAACCTGCAATCGCGCGGCCGTTTCTTTATTTTACCGCAAGATGAAGTATATGCCGGACAGGTAGTCGGCGAACATACAAAAGAAGGCGACCTGGTGGTAAATGTTACCAAATCAAAGAAACTGACCAATATGCGTGCGTCCGGTTCGGATGATAAAGTAGCGTTAGCCCCCCCGGTAGTATTCAGCCTTGAAGATGCGTTGGAATATATAAAGATAGACGAATACGTAGAAATCACCCCCAATTATATGCGTATGCGCAAAATACTACTCGACGAAAACGACCGGAAAAGACAAAGTAAGACGAATTGAAAGCTGGAGGAAGCCGGTAAAGGGGTATCAAAACAATAACATAAGGGTAGAAAGAATCGTGACTGTAATAATAAAGGCACGGTAACTTTTTTCCGGGATTTTCTTTACAAAATAAATACCGGCTACGGCGCCGATTATCATAAAGGGGACAGCGAGAGCATTGAGGGCTACGGTTGTAAGGGTGATATTATCCCATACAAATAACTGGAGAGGAAGTTTGAGGTAATTGACTGCGAGGAAAAACCAGGCGCTTGTCCCCACAAAACTATACTTGGGCAAACGCATGGAAAGAAGGTAGACCGACATAACCGGGCCGGCGGCATTCCCTATCATTGTAGTAAAACCGCCCATTAATCCAAACAAAGGCGCATACCACCAGGCTGTAACCATTTTATTGCCGTGGCCTTCCTTTCCCGTCCAGAACATGACGGCTAAACCTGAAAAAATACAAATAGCCATTAACCGGCGGAATTCGTCGGCAGGGATCAGTTTATCTATGGCGATCGCTACAAAAAAACCTGCAATAGCAGCCGGAAGAAGTTTGAAAACATATTTCCACTCCGCCGTGCGGCGATAGTAAAAAACGGCAATTAAATCGGAAAAGCACAGCATGGGAAGAATCAGGCCGGTAGATGGTTTCGCTCCGAAATTGACGGCCATGAGCGGGATTGCCAGCATTGTAATTCCCTGAATACCGGTTTTGGACATACCAATCAGCAAGGCACAAACAAAAAGAAGTGTCCAGTCATACGGCGTATGCATCCATAGTGAGAAGTCGGGCATCAGTAATTTTTTAAATCAGGCACAAAAATAACAGATAAAGAGGTACGCCAGGATGTTTTGCAAGGAAAATCCGTATATTAGCGACTTATTATAAAAAGAAAAGAATATGGAAATGGCCCTGTTTATTATTATTTTGCTGTTGCTATTCATGTGGTTTAGCCTGCTGGGTAAAATGCAAAAATTTCAAATAAAGATAGATGAACTGACAAAAGAAATAAAAACGTTAGGGAAACCGGCAGGTATGCCCCAAACAGAAAAGAAAGTAGAAATTACCGAACGCCCGCCGCTAAAAAAGCCACAGCCGGTTATCGTTGAAAAGACGTCCAGGCCGGAACCGAAAATCAAGAAAGAAAAAGCCCCCGTCAATTATGAAAAATACATCGGAGAGAACCTGTTCGGAAAGCTGGGTATCCTGATTCTGATTATCGGCATGGGATTTTTTGTAAAGTATGCCATCGATAATAACTGGATAAACGAAGCGCTGCGTACGATTCTTGGCTTTGCTGTCGGTAGCGGATTAATTGCCCTTTCTTGGGTATTACGGAAGAAATACCATGCATTCAGCTCTGTATTAGCAGGCGGCGGTTTTGCTATTTTCTATGTTACGGTAGCCATTGCGTATCATTATTATGCACTCTTTAGCCAACCGGCCGCTTTTATCATTCTCGTTCTGTTTACCATGCTCATGTCGGGACTGGCCGTTTTGTACGACCGGCGCGAATTGGCCCTTGTGGCGCTGGTTGGCGGTTTTGTCGCTCCGTTCTTAGTCGGCAATGGCTCCGGGAATTATATGGTTTTGCTTACGTACATATTAATATTAGACATGGGTATGTTCGGCCTTTCCCTTTATAAGAAATGGGGCGAACTGCCCATTGCCTGCTTTGTTCTGACCTGGCTTGTATTCGGCCTTTATTTATCAGATACCCCTCTCTCTGTTGCCGGAAACATCAAACTTACCCGGTTACTTCTGTTTGCTACTTTATTCTATCTGATATTTCAAGCGTCCGTTGCTCCTGTCATACGTATCAATCAGCAACGTATCAATCAATTATTAATAGGAGTTGTCATAGTAAACAACTTCATATTCCTGTATTACGCACTGACGCTCCATTGGGGTATGCGCAATATTCCTAATTATGGGGGATTGATTACGCTGTTCGCCGCATTGATTAACGCCGGTACTTTCTTTTGGATACGAAAAAGGGGCGAGCGTTTCCCGTTCTTACGCCAAACGTTCCTTTGGCTGGCGCTGGCGTTTGTCTCGATTACATTCCCCATTCAATTGGAAGGCTCTATGATTACGGTATTCTGGGCGTCCGAACTGGTTATCGTTATGATGCTTTATTCCCGCTTCCGGCTTAAAGCCTGTGAGTTCTTCACGCTGTTATTAGCCGCCCTTACCTTGATATCCTATCTGATGGATGTGGAAAATGTCTTTAGATGGGGAGCTTCGCCTGACGCCTTTATCTTTATTAACGGGCATTTCATTACCGGCTTGCTTGTTGGGGCGTCTTTCTTAGTTTGCGCTTTTTTACTGGAAAAGGTAATAAGCCATATGCCTGCAAACGGCTGGATAAAGTATTCTCCCCACAATGCCATTGCATTAATTACGGCTACCATTGTATTCTATGTAGCTTTTGTACTTGACTTTTATCTTTATATAGACGATAAACTGTTTGCATTAGCAATGATGCGCGTATTTACTGCCGCCGTATTATTCTTGCTCACATGGTTGTTTCATTCCCGTTTCGGATTACTTCCATACATAAAAGCATATATGATACTGTTCGGCCTCTCGGCGATAGCCTATATCAGCCTTTCCAATTCGGTAAATCACGCTTACGATAGCGACGCCATGTTGCGCGTTTTCCAATGGGCGGCTTTGCTGATAATCATAGCGCATGGCGTCTACATCGTCGGGTATTACTACAGACAAACCCGTTTAACTGCAAAAGGGGCAAAAGGAATTATCCTGTATCTTAGTATTTTATTTACTCTCCTGCTCATCGTAACGGCTTACAACTTATTAAGCCTGCTTTCTCTTAGCGACGAAGCCAATGCCGGATTATCCGTTTCACTCGGAATAGCCGGTTTTACCCAAATGGCTTTCGGCATGCGCTTGCATCTGAAACCGCTACGTATCATCAGCTTAGCCACTTTCGGCATCGTACTCTTAAAATTGGTTCTGGTAGATTTATGGTCGATGCCCACTATCGGAAAGATTATCGTTTTCATCATCCTGGGAATACTGTTGCTTGTCCTGTCGTTCCTCTATCAAAAGCTGAAAGCAGTATTGTTTGATGATGATAAGGAACGCTGAGCCAGTCTTACCGGAATCCTCTCTGGAGAGAAAGTATCTCTTCCGCTCTTTCTAATGCGATATTGATGTTGCCGCATATATTATCAGGGCCTATCTTTTGGTCAAAACCGCCCTTTTTCAGCAGATTATGGACGTCGTCATTGACGCCGGAGAGGATTAGTTGAATGTTTTCCGCTTTGGAAAGGCGCAACAGGCTTTCCAGGTTGTGCAGGCCGGTGGAGTCTATAAAGGGGACTTTTCGCATCCGGATGATACGTACGTTGGGTTTGCCGCCCAGCGTTTGCATCACGCCGTCGAATTTATTGGCTATTCCAAAGAAGAAAGGGCCGTCTATTTCGTATACTTCAACCCCCTGCGGGATGACAAGGTGTTCGTCGTGCGGGATTTCGCTATCGCTATTCAGGTCGATAACATCGCGTATGACAGATATGCGCGTTGTTGCCATCACACGGCGCATAAACAGGAACATCGCCATAAGAAGTCCAATCTCGATAGCAATCGTAAGGTCGAATATGACCGTAAGGAAAAAAGTAGCCAATAATACGGAGATATCGCTTTTAGGGCCTTTCAGCAGTGAACGGAACGTACGCCATTCGCTCATATTATAGGAAACCACAATCAATACGCCGGCCAGGCAAGCCATGGGTATATGTTTGGTAAGCGGGCCTAAAAATAATAATATCAGCAAAAGAACAAGGGCGTGGATGATACCGGCAACAGGCGTTCGCCCTCCGTTGTTTATATTGGTCATCGTCCGGGCGATCGCTCCGGTGACGGGAATCCCTCCGAAGACAGGAACTATGATGTTGGCAGCGCCTTGCGCTATTAATTCCGTATTTGAATTATGTTTATCCCCGGTTACGCCATCGGCAACAGTGGCCGACAGCAATGACTCAATAGCTCCCAGCATAGCAATGGTAAAGGCCGCAGGCCATAGCATTGTAATGGTTTCGATAGTAAAAGAAATCCCTTCCGGCCCGGGAAGCGAAGCATTGATGATGAAGCGGTCGCCAATCGTTTCAATCGTATCGACGCCCAGGTAATGCCGCAACAGGTATATAATAATTGTCATAAAGATAATCGCTACAAGCGAACCGGGTATCTTCTTCGACAGTTTGGGGGTATAAACGATAATCAGGATGCTTATCAGCCCAATCAGCGCCGGATAGAGGTTCAATGTATGGAAATGGGTAAAGTAGACAATCCATTTAGAAATAAAATCAGCCGGAATCTTCTCTATGGAAAGGCCGAAAAGGTCTTTCATTTGTGTTGTAAAAATAGTAAGGGCAATGCCGCTGGTAAATCCTACGACAATAGGATAGGGTATAAAACGGATAATCGTGCCGAGCTTCAACAGCCCCATAATAACCAGCATAATACCGGCCATAATGGTGGCAATGGCAAGTCCCTCTATGCCATAATTCTGGATAATGCCGTAAACAATTACAATAAAGGCTCCGGTAGGTCCGCCAATCTGCACATTGCTTCCGCCAAGGAAAGAGACTATAAAACCTCCGATAATTGCCGTGATCAATCCTTTTTCCGGACTGACGCCTGACGCAATACCAAACGCAATCGCCAAAGGAAGCGCCACAATACCTACGATGATACCTGCCATGAGGTCGCTTAGGAATCTTTCTTTCGAATAGTTTTTTAGTATGGCAAAAAGCTTCGGTTTGAAATCAATCTGTTGTTTCATTTTTCTACCTATAGATAACAGGCGACAAAGGTACGCAGAATTTAATATAAAAAAAATAGTTGGAAGTCAGATAAGTTTTCATTACATTTGAACAAATTATCAGTAAAGGATAAAGAATAGTCATCTTATTTACATTATTTATTACAAGTATTTATGGGAAAAAGTATTAAAGGTACGCGTACCGAGCAGAATTTATTAAAATCGTTTGCCGGCGAATCACAGGCAAGAAGCCGTTACACCTTCTTTGCCAGCGTGGCCAAAAAGGAAGGTTATGAACAAATTTCCGGCGTTTTCAGAGAAACAGCCGAGCAGGAAAAAGAACACGCCGAACGTTTCTTTAAATTCCTTGAAGGAGGAATGATAGAAATTACAGCTTCTTTCCCGGCCGGCGTGATTGGGAATACGATGGAAAATTTAGCGGCCGCTGCGTCCGGCGAAAACGAAGAATGGGATGAATTATACCCCGCTTTTGCTGCTATAGCAGAAGAAGAAGGATTCAAGAACATTGCTGTCGTTTGGCGCATGATTGCAAAAGTAGAACAGGAACACGAGCGCCGTTACCTGAAACTTCTTGAAAACCTGAAAGAGGGAAAAGTATTTGAAAAAGACGAAGAAATTGAATGGCAATGCCGCAATTGCGGTTTCATTCACAAAGGAAAGAAAGCTCCGGATAAATGTCCTGCCTGCGACCATCCGCAAGCATTCTTTGAGCCGATGAAACAAAATTATTAATTCCTGGACAAAATAAAGAATTAAACTCAGAAGAGCAGCCAAATAAATGGCTGCTCCTCTTTTTTTATCCGGCTCGCTTAGAAATCACGGATTTTTATCTAAGTTTGCAAATCATATATTGAATGGGATAATTTGTAAAAATAGCAAGTATGAATAAGGCGCATATAAAATTGTTTGAAGTATTTGATTTATTTGGTACAGATAATGTATCAATACCACTCGATGATGGCGTAAAAATACTTATTGGAGAAAATGGATTAGGTAAAACACAGATACTTAATCTTTTTTACTATATGCTAACGGGCAATTTCTTAAGACTGAGCGAATTTAATTTTTCAAAATTAAAGTTGTCTTTTACAGATGAAACAAATGTCGAAATTCCTAAATCTGAAATACAGAAAATGATAGACGACATTTATCAATCTCCTGTTATTAAGGATTTTATAAAGGAATATGGCCTCTCTCAATTTGAAATAGTACGCAATAAACTTTTAAATAACAAGAATTGGCAGAATGATAGAGTTTATAAGAACTACCCTTATTCAATGATGCATAGGCTCTTGCGTGAAATGGAGGAGATAGGATCAAATAGCCTGTTTTCCAAAGAATCACAGATAAAAGAAATCAGAAAAAAAATTGAAGAAGAATTGTGTGGAGCAGAGATACTGTATTTCCCAACTTATAGAAGAGTTGAAGAGGATTTGTTTCATATAGGATATGACGAAGAGGATTTAGCTATCTGTCAGGAAAATAATCTAGTTCAATTTGGAATGGATGATGTAAAAAAGCGATTTAAAATTAAAGAGAATGTAATTGACAGGCTTCTCAAGGAAGGCCTGAATCAATTTACTAAAGATATTTTAAATGTGGTTCTTGATGATTCGCAACCGGAAAAAGGTATACTTGACAAAATAGATGCAAGCGATGTTGACATCATCCTGTCCAGAGTTGGAAATTCATTGCCGGAGAGCCAGAAAGAAGCTGTAAAAGATATAGTGGCCAAAAGAGAAATCAAAAATCCACTCTCAATTTATTTGCTTCAGAAATTGACAGATATTTATGAAAAACAAAAAGAACATGATAAATCAATAAAAAAATTCCGGGATGCCTGTAATACCTATTTGATAGGGAAAGAGGTCTTTTATGATGAGAGTGAAATTAAAATTTATGTAAAGTCTAAAAGGGCCAATGATGAGATTGACTTGAAATATTTATCATCCGGAGAAAAACAAATAATTTCCATTTTTTCAAAAGTATATTTATCGGATTTGGATAAAAGGTTTTACATTTTATTTGACGAGCCGGAACTTTCATTAAGTCTGATATGGCAAAAACAACTTTTACCGGACATATTAAACTCTAATAAATGTGATTTTCTATTGGCAGTTACACATTCTCCATTCATTTTTGATAATGACCTGGATAAACATGCAGTCGGGTTAAGTGAATATGTCAAACCGTTGAATGGAGTTCATGATGTATATTGACGAATTACGAAAAAGTAGAGATAAGCCTCAAGTAGCCTTTCATGAATTTACGTTGGCAGTAGGAACTCGTCAAAACCACTTGTTTTGTTTTTTTGAGGGTAAAGACAATTCTTATTATGTTCCCCGAATCAAGAGATTTACAGATGCTTATTATATTATAAAATGTGGTAATAAAGACGCGGTACTAAATGTCTATGCTCTTATTGTCAATAAATTCGAATATAAAAAATACAAATTAGGATTCTTTATTGACAGGGATTTCGATGAACCTGTTGGAGTCCAAACCCCTCCAATTTTTGAAACGCCATGTTATTCTATAGAAAACTTATATGTTTCTTTACATGTTTTCAAAGATATTTTGATTAATGAATTTCATCTGTCAGAAATTACAGACAAACAATTATTTGATGATTTGTTGAATTTGCATAAAATGCGGCAGAAAGAATTTCATTCGGCAATTTTGCTGCTTAATGCATGGTATTCTTGTCTGATTGACAAAAAAAACAGAGAAGGAATAGGTATAGGCGTCAGTTTCAAAAAAACGACATTGAATGAATTTATCAGTATTAATCTTCATAATGTAACTCGAAATTATGATATTCAGAGTCTCAAAAATAAATTTCCAAATGCTGTTGAGATAGAAGAAGCTACGTTAAATCAAAAAATAGAATTATTTAAAATTGTTGAACAGCATAGCGTGTTTCGAGGTAAATATGAAATGGAATTTTTATTGGAAATAATTAGGAAAATTCTTCTGGATTCATATAAAACCAAGAATATCATTAAAGAGAAAATCAAATTTTCATTTGGAGATGGGAGTTCATTAAATCAAGAACAATTATTAAACATTTTCGAAGCATGCGCTGAAACGCCTCAATTGCTTACAGATTATATGAAAACGATAACGAAAGGTTTGCTATGAACTCGTTTGACGGATATGTGGGTATACGGATTTGGGATGGACAGTTGGTAAATGACTCTATCTTTGCGTTGTTGCTTGCCTTGCTGATTATGTTTGCATTAGTGTATCGTTCAAACTACCGCTTGTTTTCAAAGATGGTGCGTGACGTATTTTACCTGAAAGAGCGGCTAAGTTTATTTGAAACGGTAATAGGGAATGAGTTTGTATTCCGGAACTTTATGATTTTCCAGTCGTTGTTTCTTACCACTCTTTCCATATTTGCTGTCGGGCATGTATACCGGCTTTTTGAATTTTCAGATATCCGGGCGAATTTAGTCCTTATAAGTATTATCTTTCTTTGTGTTGTCCTATATTATTATTTCAGACAATTTCTTTATGGCCTGATGGGTTTTGTTTTTACCGATCCTGAGAAATACAAATTCTGGAAAACCAATTATTATGCGATAACCGGTTTTTGGGGAGTATGGTTGTACATCCCTGTCTTTTGGCTGGTTTTTATAGGAAATTATATCGAAATACCCCTGACTTTATTTGTCGTTTGGTATATTTTATATCGTTTTTGGTTAATTTATAAGTCGGTACGGATATTTCACATTCGTAACGTGGGTTTTATATATATATTTTTGTACCTTTGCGCCCAAGAAATTTTACCTTTATTATTTATATACAAAGGTGTGGTTTATTTGTATAACGTTATTGAAAAAAGTGCTATATGGCATTGAATATCAAAAAATTACTGGTGTCGCAGCCGAAGCCTGCATCTGAAAAATCCCCTTACTTTGACATTGCTGAAAAGTATGGCGTTGAGATAGATTTCAGACCGTTTATAAAAATAGAGCCTCTTTCCGCAAAGGAATTCAGGCAGCAACGAATTAATATCCTGGACCATTCGGCTATTATTTTCACAGCTCGTACGGCAATCGATCATTTCTTTCATTTATGTGAAGAATTGAGAGTGGTTATTCCGGAAACAATGAAATATTTCTGTATGACGGAAGCTATTGCTGTGTACTTGCAGAAATATACGGTATACAGGAAACGTAAAATCTTTTTTGCCGCTACCGGAAAATTAGAAGAATTGGTGGTCATTATCGGGAAACATGCGAAAGAAAATTATCTGGCGCCTATATCGGATGTACACAAAGACGACCTGTTTGTTCAGTTGGACGCAAAAAAGATAAACCACACAAAGGCTGTCATGTTCCGTACAGTGAGCAATGATTTTTCGAAAGAAGAAGAGTTCAATTACGATATGTTGCTTTTCTTTAGCCCGTCGGGGATCGCTTCTTTATTGAAAAATTTCCCTGATTTTAAACAGGAAAATATAAAAATAGGCTGCTTTGGCCCGACGACGGCGAAAGCGGTGAAAGACGCCGGTTTGCGCTTGGATGTAGAAGCCCCCACGCCTGAGGCTCCTTCGATGACGGCGGCATTGGAGCAATACCTCAGGAGCGAGTTGGGTAACGCTAAAAAGAATGGTAAATAATAATCAGTACGCCTTTTCGAAGGAAGAACGACTGTCATGGAAACGCCACATTGATTTGCTTTTCGGGAAAGGGCAGTCTTTCGTGGCGTTTCCATTACGGGTTATTTATTTACTGTTGGATGAAAAGAAAGAAGTTCCGGTATCTGTATTGGTAAGCGTATCAAAAAGAAAATTCAAACGGGCTGTTAAACGAAATCAAATCAAACGCCGGGTGCGCGAAGCGTATCGTATACAGAAGCATGATCTGACGGAGCCTTTAGCTGAAGAAAAGAAAACAATGTTTGTTGCTTTCCTTTATATAGATAAGGAAGTTCACTCTTTTTCTACGATAGAGAAGGCAATGAAGAAAGCAATTAAAATCCTGCAATCAAAATATGATTAAGCGTTTTTTTACAACCATTCTTTTATTGCCGGTATATTTTTACAGATATTGTATTTCTCCACTAACGCCGGCGTCGTGCAGGTTCGTACCGACTTGTTCCGAATATGCCGTGCAAGTATTGAAGAAACATGGGCCGGTAAAAGGCTTATGGTTGTCCATTAAACGGATACTTCGTTGCAATCCCTGGGGAGGAAGCGGATACGATCCGGTGCCATGATAACATATTATAATGTACATACGCATTCCCCGTCCCGCCATTCGGACGAAATTACCATACTGAACCGGATCATAAGAGGAAAAGAAGAAAAGGAGAAAAGCAAAGAAGAGGCTGGCTTTTTGAGCGTCGGTATCCACCCCTGGTACATAGAAGATGTAGCGGTACAGATGAAACAACTGCGGGATGTGGCCGCATTGCCCGAAGTGGTAGCGATTGGCGAAGCCGGTTTAGACAGGCTGACAGATACGCCCATCGATATCCAGCGAGACATATTCGCCCGGCAAGCCCATCTTGCCGAAGCATTGCAAAAGCCGTTCATCATTCATTGCGTAAAAGCCTGGGAGGAGTTAATAGCCGTAAAGAAACAAATCAAACCAAAAACAGCCTGGATTATTCATGGGTTCAGGGGGAAACCGGATATGGCGGAGCAATTGGTATATCAGGGTTTCTATCTGTCATTCGGAGCGTATTTTAATCCCGGCTCGCTTCCAACAGGCTATCCCGATCACATTTTGACGGAAACAGACGATAAAGATAGTAACATTCAAATGGTATACCGCCAAATAGCCTCCGCCCTGCATATAACGGAAGAAGAATTGGGAAAACAGATTCAAAAGAATGTTAAGAGTCTTTTTTCTATTTGATTGGAAAATAAGTCGTACCTTTGTCATCATTCAATCATTTACAATTTAATATGTTATAAATTAAGACGATGAATTTTGTAGAAGAATTAAGATGGAGGGGTATGATTCACGATGTAATGCCCGGAACGGAAGAACAGTTGCAAAAAGGAATGGTTTCGGGGTATGTTGGTATCGACCCTACGGCTGATTCATTACATATCGGACACCTGGTAGGCGTGATGATGTTGAAGCATTTCCAGCGGGCGGGGCATCGCCCTATCGCTCTTATTGGCGGCGCTACCGGAATGATTGGCGACCCGTCGATGAAGTCTGCCGAACGTAATTTATTGGATGAGGAAACACTTCGCCGGAACCAGGAAAGTATCAGGAAACAGTTGGCTAAGTTTCTCGACTTTGATTCGGACGCCCCGAACGCAGCAAAGCTTGTAAACAACTACGACTGGATGAAAGATTATTCATTTCTCGATTTTATTCGCGACATAGGCAAACACCTTACCGTAAATTATATGATGGCGAAAGATTCCGTAAAAAAGCGTTTAAGCGCAGAATCGAGTGTGGGAATGTCTTTTACCGAATTTTCGTATCAATTGTTGCAGGGATATGATTTCCTGCATCTGTACGAGACGGAAGGCTGCCGCATACAAATGGGAGGTTCCGACCAATGGGGGAATATTACAACCGGTACGGAACTGATTCGCCGCAAAACCGGTGGGGAAGCGTTTGCGCTTGTTTGCCCGCTTATAACAAAGGCCGACGGTACTAAATTCGGCAAAACGGAATCCGGTAATGTCTGGCTCGACAGACAGTATACGTCGCCTTATAAATTCTATCAATTCTGGATGAATGTGAGCGACGAGGATGCCGCCAAATACATCAAGATATTTACCGCCTTAAGCAAGGATGAAATTGCTGACTTGGAAGAAAAACAGGCTGCCGCTCCACACCTTCGCCCGTTGCAAAAGCGTTTGGCAAAAGAAATCACGATAATGGCCCACTCGCTTGAAGATTATGAGCTGGCTGTTGAAGCATCCGCTATTTTATTCGGCGCTTCAACATCCGAAACGTTGAAAAAGCTGGATGAAGACACTTTGCTATCCGTATTTGAAGGAGTGCCTCAGTTTGAGATAGCTAAAAATGAATTGTCCGGAGGCATTAAGGCGATCGACTTATGTACTGAAAAGGCCGCTATATTCCCTTCAAAAGGAGAGATGCGTAAGCTGGTACAGAGTGGCGGCGTAAGCCTGAATAAAGAAAAACTGGCTGAACCGGATACGCTTATCGATACGTCTTATTTGTTAAATGACACGTATTTATTGGTGCAAAAAGGTAAAAAGAATTATTACCTGTTGACGGCAAAATAAATCAGAATAAAGAAAAAACTGCCTCAGCCGGCGCCGGGGCAGCTTATACATACATTAATGCTTTTTTTTCTACTGTTAAATTGAAGTTAAAAATTTCATGAGAGTGTGTCAAAAATCCAATTACAATCTGCAAAAGTTATAGATTGGAAGTTGCGCCCAACTGTACAGGCCATTTATCTCTGTTTTTAGAGATAAAAATGGACTTGCAGGCAGTATTAGCCCCTATATAATACTGATGAACTTATAATTTGTAACTTTAAAATTGTCTAAAGGGACTTTTGACACACCCTCACCTCGAAAAGGCTTATCTGTTCGTAAGAACAGGGGGGTATAAGTATTCAGGGTTTGTCCGAAAATCCATAAACGCAAGATTTATAGTTACATACAATCAAAATAGGCATTGAATAAAGAGTATGTTGAATAAAATAGAATTTAGACTATCTGATAGAAATATCAAAAAAACTACTTTACTAACGCTAAAATTTCAATTCTTTGAGGATAGTAATGCACAAAACCTTACCGCGTGAAGTATATATGGTTTGTGAACTTAAAAGTTGCGATGTTTTTTTCGTTACAATTGTAAAATGATGTTTTTGCGAAGATTCCTGAATAATAGTTGCTTTCGACGATTATTAAAACTGCTTTATCTCTATGCAAAGGATTTATACTCAAATATCCATTTTCATTCACTTTCCCTGCTTGCATCGGATTTATAAGCTGTTTTGTTTTGGTTATTTTAATCACGCCGTTTTCTTCTAAAGTAAATGGCTCATTCAGAATTATATCAAAATAAACATAAACAGTTGCCTCAAAATCAGGCATAAATGTTTCATTTATATAATCTTTCGATTGATAATAGACATAAAGTTCTATATTCTTATCTATTTCCTGTTTTTGTTCTTCTGAATCATCCTGACTACATGAAGATATCAAAAGTAAAGGAATGAAGAGCATCAAAGCAGATTGTTTCATGGTTTTTTATTTTAGAGAGTTTAACATACCAGGCAATAATTTGTAACTACTCAGGTACTTCAAAAAAAGCATTAAGCCAAAGAATCGAAAACGTTTATAAAAAAAACACATATCTTTGTTCCTGTGGAAGAAATGATAAACATACGCCGTTCGGAAT
>JAITRG010000157.1 GCA_031288515.1 Tannerellaceae bacterium | reverse complement strand
TGCCATATTGAGGGGGATTTCTTACTGATATGGCTGGATGAAAACAGCGATTTCATAGAAATACTTAGAATTGGAAGTCATTCGGAATTGTTTTGAATAATTACTCTCCCTCACTCATCCGGATAATCTCCCGTTTCAGACCGGCAATTTCAATCTCCAAATCTTTTTGTTCCTGCACCTGCAATTCGTCCAGTCTCTCTTCCATTTTTTTGATTTCACTGATAAAAGCGTCCATTTCATAATGTTTATCCGTGCCAAGCTTATTATATTCTTCCTCGTACTCTTTTATCCGTTCATTCAGTTTGGTTTGCTTTGCGGCAAAATCCATGATCCCCAGTTTTCCATTTGCCGCATCCGCTTTAAGCGCATCCAGTTCGTCCATTATTTTCCCAGCCTCATCATTATAGCCTTTCATCAAAGCTTTATCTTCGGATACTTTATCCTGTATATGACGGTACATGGAGTTTTCGCCCTGTCCAATAGGGGATATGTCGTCGCCCGACACATAGAACCGGCGCAGAGGCGTATTCCTTAGCTTAACATCCTCATCCGGCAGAATACCCCTGTATATCATATCGGCTGTTTGCGATATAGTTGTGTACAAGCCCCCAAAGTAACCTCCCATTAAATGTTGCGCTACATCCGGATTAAAACTTACCACGCCTTTCCTAACCCCGTCGCCTCCGGTTACGTAATCCGTCAGTTTGGCAAAATCAACCAGGAACGAAGGAGCATAAGCCTCGCCTTTCTTGTTTATCCGTATCTTTTTATAGCCTGGAAGCGTATTTTTTGCCCGTGGATTTACAACCTGCATCCCTTTGAAATCCCGGTTAGCCCCCAACTGCACAAACGGTTTGGCAAAGTCGGGAGAAATTAAGGATATTGCTGTTTTAGCGGCTTCGCTTCCTCCTTTGTTGATTAAATCCTTAGAAGCGGCAACGGCAGAACCCGCCGGATTGGTCGGTATCAAGTCGGTAAAGCTAAGCATGGAATCAAGAAACGCATCCCCGCCCGTTTTCTTTCCCAGCATGGCCTGTGCAATATTGTCGCCCAAGGCATGGAATACCCTCAATTCGTGAGGAAGCGGTATCTTGATAAATCCTTTCCCGGTGTAAATGCACAGGTTATTTTGCCGGTCCCAGTCCGTTAACCGCCAGTATTCGTCTTCTCCTTCATCACCCCCTATCAATGCGGCAAGTAAAGGCATTATTATTGCCCCGGAAGCACTGTAAGTGGTTACCAGCGCCGCTGTTTTCCACGGATGTTTTACGGCAACTTTGGCATAATTAGAAAACGCCTGCACTCCGGCATTAACAAACAGGTAAAGCGGTCGAATCCAGGCCGCTCCATAGCCGCCCGCCCCCTGCCGGTTAAAATTCACGGTCACTTCTTTAGCATCCGACACGGCCCGATTTACGCTCCGTCCGGCTTTCCGGCTGGTAAGGTATACGGAAAAACGCGACAGGTTTTCAGCGAAGTCGTTCATATTCCCGACAGCATCCGAGAGGTGGTTAATCATGTTTTTCCGGTTGCCGTTCTTAATATCCCTCTCTACCTGCTTTTGTATCTTTTGCAGGTTTACGATATGGGAAAAGCCCGTTTTTGCTCCGTTCATGATGTATTCGAGCATGTAACGGTCTGCTGCCTTATTTAAATCCGGCTTGCCTGCCAGGTAACGGTACAGGGCTGCTGAAGCTTTGGGAATATTACCCTGGAATTGCAGCGCGTATTTTGCATCCTCTTTCACGCCCAGGATGGAAGAGGTGAAAATATAATCCCTCGAAAAGTTGGACGCGACAAACAGCGGGTTGCGCGTGGTCATATTAGCGGCCATCCATCGGGTAGCCCTGGCTACCCTGCTGTAATCTTTATTTTGTCCATACAGGTTAAGCCCGTTGATCGCCTGGCTTACAGCGGGATTGCCGTTGATATGGATAGTGTAGGCTTTCCCGTTCTGAAAAACATGGACGGCGTGCTGTTCCCTGTGCGCCGGCTCAATGAACAGGTCACCGACATTGAGCCGGCCTTTTTTCCTTTCGGCAAGTCCCTGTTTTTCCTTTTCTTCCATTTCTTCTTCAAACTTTTCGATATTTTCCCGGTAGGTGTCTGCGTCTTCGGAATATTCGGCTTCCTGCGCGATCCCGTTTACATACCATGTCCGGTTGGCGGTCAGAAGCCCGGTTGTATCCAGCCTTGCAAGCCGGAGAAGGGTTTGGTTCAGTATGTTTTTATTGGCTGATACAATAGCGCTTTGAGCCATTTGCAGGATGTAAGCGAATGGCGTTTCCGAGCGGCTTGTCCTTCCTTCGGCCTGGATAATTGGTTTGGAGAAATAAGTTCCGGCTTCGGGGAAATACTTCCATAAATCCTCTGCCGTCACCGCGTCGTGTCCCCGGAGCGGGATATAATAGTTATAGCGTTCCGCCAGTTCATTAAACAGGCTTTTGTTGATGAGGCCTGCATCCTGTATGGTTCGCAGGGAGAATTTGGCAGCGTCGTTCGTGCGCTGCCATAATTCCTTAACCAGTTCGGCTCCCGCCCGCTTTTCAAAGTCGTCAATGTATTCCTGTGCGCTTTTACCGGCTTCTTTTTCTACGGTCAACAGGCCGGAATAATCCTTGCGCGGCTCTTTCCCTTCGTTAACGGCTTGTTGTGTCATATACGCATTCCGTTCCTGACCGTGTTTCAGAATAGTGTAGTTTTCAATTTCCCGCAGGGAAAAGCCTTTCTTTTCGAAGCTGTTCAAAACTTCGTTGAGCGGCTTTTGATACTGATTATTGTAAAACGTAAGTTGAGCGTCGTTTTTGCCCTGCTGGTGGGTAGCCTGTAAATAAAAGTCGTTGTAATCCTTTATCTCAACTCCTTCTCACGAAGAATATCAAGAAAGTGTTTTACGGCTAAATGCCGGTCTTCCCAGGCTTCGCGAAGCCGGAATGCAAGGGTGTTGATTTTTTTGTCGAGTTCTTTGCTTACAGATTCGCTTTGGGGATTCGGATTGTTGGGGACTGCGTGGAATCGGAGGAGGCTTTCCGGTGATTTTTCTTCGTTTTCTATGCGACGAATTTGTGTATCAATAAAATACAATCTTCCATCTTTGCCCAGTAACACGTTATTTGGGACGGCATCAAAAACATTATAGTTTTCATTGCTAAAATCATCTGTTCTATTAACTTCAAAACCAAGAGATTTCATGTAAGAAATAATCTCATCTTCGGTAGCTTCTCTTTCGGCTTCAACGTATGGTTGCTCTAAAATAGCCGAAACTTCGCCTTTGCTGTTTTTTGTAAAACCGGTGATTTCATAAGGGACATTTCCAAATAGTTCATTGTGAGCGTCTATCCGGTCGAAAAAATTAGAAACATCATCACCCGCATATTCAAAATTATTGACCTTATAGACTTTGTTTTGGGATGGATTGAAGTAAACTTCATTCTCGCCGCCCTCTGAAAAATAATCGCCAAGAGATGAAGGATTATCAATCCAGATGTTTTTTTCTTTTGCTGTTTTCTCAATTACATCTAACTGTTCAGCCTTACTTCTCTTTCCGACCGTTGCTTGTCTAATATAGCTTGCTGCGCTTTTACCTGATTGATTGTTCTGGGTTGTTCGCTCCATGCCTGTACTTGTTTCAATCCCTCTACTATTTGTTCCTTGTGGAAGTTGTTTAGATATTTCCGTTCCATTTGTATTCTTTTTTTGTTCAAAGTTATTCCTTTTTTCTTTTCCTTCCAAATTTCTGCGACTCAATTCGCTCATTCGTCTGGAAAAGTCGATAATATTCCCTGCAAACTGCGGCCTTTCATTCGATTGACCGGTGGATTTCTCGCCGGATTGTTTGGCGGTTTCGATTAA
>JAITRG010000114.1 GCA_031288515.1 Tannerellaceae bacterium | reverse complement strand
TCACGCATGACAACCAGGCGGAACGCGGAGTCTTCCATAAAAGAGGTAAACGGCAGGGAGGCAAGCTGATATTTTTGCAGTTGATTTCCTCCGTCTGCCAGGCGGATATTCCCCGGATTCTTTCGGTAAGCGCTGCGCTACGGTTGGCCCGGATATAAAACGACCGGCTGTTTTCAGCTACCACCTTCACAATATCCTCACTGCAGGAACCTGCGTCCATACGCGAGTAATTGATCTTTATGCCGTTGTCCTTCAAAAGCATTATCAACGGTTATCATCGCTGATAAACGCAAAAAGAAAAGTGCTTAAGATGAATGCCTTAATAATCAATTGTAATCTATGCTAATCGTTGGCAGTTATCCCTTTCACTTGCAATGCAGAATGTGAAGGATAACACATAACTGTTTGATAATTAAAACAAAAAGGCAGCCCAATAAGCAGGCGAGCAACAAACCAGCAACAAAAAAGGCGGTTTTAACACTTTTCAATGTCTTGACTACCTTTTTGCCTGCATATCTCATAAAGAGTTTATGAATACTCCAATATCAATTTTGGGTCGATATTAAAGACTTTGTATAGTTTCTTTGCCATTTGCATAGATACGGGGCGTTTGCCCGTTATAATCTGGCTAAATGTGCTTTCTTTAACGTCCAATAATTCAGCGGCCTGCTTTTGCTTCAAATGCCTTGCCTCTAATTCTCTTTCAATACTTTCCTGTAAAGGTGTCTTAAACCGGATATGTTCAAACTTCATATAGTTGGTTTCATAGCTTGCACACATAACGCCTATGCGCCCTATTTCCTGCGTATATTCATTATCTGCATCCGGCGCATCCAAAGCCCCGTTGCCGGTCGCTTCCTTTATCAGGCTTTCCTGATATGCCAATACTTTGTTGTAAAGCATTTCATTATTGATTTCCGTAATATCTGCAAACTGTTTTTTCATTACTCCGCTATTTCAAATTGTTCTACAATCTATTTTATCATATTCCGCATGAGTGCCTATAAACCGCACTATCAAAAGCCCGGACACAAACGTTATCACAGAAACAAGCCTGTAATTGTTCCCTTTAATGTTAAAAACATATCTCCCGTTTCCCACATAATCAACTGCCGGGAATAATGCTTTTATATCTATATGTGATTTCCATTCCGCAGCCTCGACAATATCAACCCAACGTTGCAATGCCGTTTTTACACCAGCTTGCTTTTTTACAAAGTCATCTATTAAATACTTTCCCTGAATCAACATTGTTATTTATTCCGTTTTATTACTACAAAGATAATGCAAAACTTCACATTTTGCAAACTTTTCCCCTTTTGTTTGTTTTTGTTTTCTATGGAAAATACCTAACTTTGCAATGAATATCAATAGAATTTATCATCATGGGAGAAATAGCAGGTATCAAATACACAAAAGACGCTGCCGGGCGCAGGCGTTACGTGCGTGTGGACTTGGATATGCACGGAGACAACCAACTGCTTGAGGACTTTTTAGACTTATTGGAGATTGAAGCGCGTAAGGGCGGGGAAACAGTAAGCCTTGATGAATTTAACCGGTACGTTGACAAAAGAATAGAAAGCAATGTATAAGGTTATCATCGACAAGCAAGTGTTAAAGTCATTGGATAAAATACCGGTTGTTTACCTTTCAAGTATCAAAGAGGCGGTTAACGATTTAGCAAATAACCCCCGTCCCTTTGGCAGCATAAAACTTGCAGGGTCTAAAAATTCTTACCGTATCCGCGTAGGGGTTTACCGTATCATCTACACGATTGAAGATAATATACTTACCGTTGAGGTTGTTAAAATCGACCATCGGGGCAATGTGTACAAATAAAGAAAAGCCCCAGACATCCTGAAACGCCCGGGGCGAACCCTGTCACATACCAGCCGGCAATTGTGAACTGTTAAAAGTCTGGATACTCGTTTTTGATTTTATAGTATTTGTCATCTAACAGTTCGGCGGCTGCCATTAAAGATATACTATAAGCCGCCTCACTCAGTGACTTTTCAATAGTAGGTATTTTATCTTTCAAGTCGTCTTGTATTTCCGGATTCCTACGATAAAATTCCAAGACGGAATAAAAGACCTCGCGTAACTTTTGGAGACAATCGGCAAGACCCGGTGAGATAGATTGAGTGCCCGTTTCGTGGGCGGACGTGCTTGTAAGGCTACTATTGTTCACCGTACTTGCATTTTTCATTGTTCCTGTCATGAACGAAAAATTAGAGTATATAAATGGAGAAAGGCTATCTCTCTCCGTTCTGACAGGAACAATTACCGGCTTTGCAGCGCAGCAACCATTGGAGATTGATAGCCTTATTTCAGCAGCGTGTAACGCTGTATTTGCGGCAATAAAAATAGCCGCGCATACAAAGAACCTCAAAATTGTTCCTGTCAAGAACGCTGCAAATATACAATAATTTTTCAATACGGCAAATACAAGCACACCAAAGGGTACAAATAAGGGCACATCTGCGAACTGTCCCAACTGCGGTGACAAAATCCGGGCAAGGAAAGAGTAAACACAAATTACGCCTTTACGTTTTTTCAATATCGTAAAGGCGTAATTTGAATATTTTTTTATCTTTGCCTCAAATTACAATTTTATGAACACGTTAAGGATACGAGAAGTTTGCAAAAGGAAAGGGGTTACAATGTCGGATTTGGCAAAACGCATAGGTATCACCTATCAGGCGTTATATGCAAGCGCTGAAGGAAACCCTGCGTTATCAACCCTTGAAAGGATCGCAGACGCTCTCGGCGTTGAGGTTGTAGAGTTGTTCGTTAGCAGTAAAAGCCGTTTTGAGGGCAATAGACGCGATTTAACGGCCTTAATCGACCACGGTGGCAAGTTGTATCGTTTTGATAGTATCGACGCATTAAAGGGCTTTATTCACAACCTTTGAATAAGCCGCCCCGGATATGTTTTCAATCTATTTTTTGAACTGACATAAAGGCAGAGTTTGAAAGTTTCGTACTCATTTCGTACATTTTTTGTAACTAATTGATATTCAATATACATTCAAACCCCTACCGGACCACAACCCAAATTATGTACGAAACATTGCACCTTTTACAAGTTGCACGTCCACAGCTGTCCGGGGGGTTTTTTCTGTTAGCAAATCGGCGGGGTTCCCGGGGGGTTTTGATTTCTGTCCGGGGGGTTGATTTCTGTATGAGAGGTTGAGGCTACTCGATTTCTGTTAGACCGGTCGATTTCTGTTAGGCTACCTGATTTCTGTTAGCAAATCGGCGGGGTTCCCTTGGGGTTTTGATTTCTGTCCGGGGGGTTATTTCTGTTAGCAAAACCTCGTTAGTAACCTCGTTAGTAACCTTATCAAATTTTGACAAGGTATATAAAATGTTTTGTGTATCGGGTTGTGTATCTTTTTGGATACACATCACTATCAAATTTTGATACGGTTCCTGATACGGTTGTTTGTTAGCGTCCGTATTACGGACACAAATGGTAACACAAATGGTAACACAAAGCGATTTATGTTAGGTGTTGAGTTAGGTGTCAAATTTTGATACCTGCTTTTATCACCGTGCTTTTTTATATAGTTCTGCGATTTCTGCAACAAAGCTAATAGATGCTTCTCGTATCCATGAATAAAAGGTACTATGCGCCTTTTTTAATAGCGTCCAAAAGTCCACTTTGCCTTTTTAATGTAGTCAGAAAAGTTAACTTTTTTATTATAATTCTTGAATTCCTCATTTTAACGCGTTCTAAGGGCTGTTTTGCTTTCCGGTGGTAACTTATGCCGGAAGGATGTATTTATTGCCATGCAACGCCCTTAGAACGCCCTTAGCGTTACCGGTTCCTTTTTGCGTCTTTGTTGAGGCTTTCTTTTTAGTTCCCATTTTTGTTGCCCGTTTGTTGCTTTGCCAGATACTTCTTTCTTAACGCTATACATGTATATTTTACCTGTTTTCTGTTGCTGGTTTGTTGCTCAAATATCGGCGAGCGACAAACCAGCAACAAAATACAATAAAAACGGTATAAACAAAAGAAAAGATTAGTAACGTCAACCAATATCTGCAATCTTCATAAATCCCTGTAAATAATCGGTTTTAATGTCTTTTCTCTGGTGGTTTTTATCCGTTGTTTTCAGTGTCAAAACAGGGTTTCACTTGCCGATGCAGAACCGTTCAAAGATATTGCCAAGTATTTCATCGTTACTGATATGTCCGGTTATTTCGCCTAAATAGTGCATGCATTCCCGGACGTCCTGGCTTAGGAAATCGCCGGATATGTTTTGATCGAGGCCTGCCGATACGCGGAGGATGGCGGCATGGGCTTTGGTTAGCGCTTCGTAATGGCGGATGTTTGTTATGATTATGTCGTTTTGGCGTATTTCGGGAATGGCTGCCGCTTTTATTAAATGGTCTTTTAACTGGGTTATGTTTTCTTGTTTTTTTGCTGACATATAAACTCTTTCAGCATGCAAGCCGGTTAACAGACGTTTTTTGGCAGCTAAGGTTTCTGCGTCTAATAAATCTGATTTATTAAACGCCAGAATGGTTTGTTTCCCTTCTAAATACGGGATTATAATTTCTGCGAACTGTTCTATCCGGGCCGTAGAACTGAGGAGGTCGATCACCCATAATACGATAGAGGATTGCTTCAGTTTGCCGAAAGTCCGCTCTATTCCCAGGTTTTCTATCGTATCTGTCGTTTCGCGGATACCTGCGGTGTCTATAAACCGGAAAGTGATTCCCGACAGGTTTATCGTATCTTCAATTACGTCGCGGGTGGTTCCGTGAATGTCGGAAACGATAGCCCTCTCCTCTCCTGCCAGCAGATTAAGCAAGGTGGATTTTCCTGCATTTGTTTCTCCTATAATCGCTACCGGAATACCGTTCTTTACGGCATTTCCTATACTGAAAGAATCGGCTAACTGTTTGATAAGCTTTTCAATTCCGGCGGCTAATTGCTTCAAACCGGCGCGGTCGGCAAACTCAACGTCTTCTTCGCTGAAATCCAGCTCCAGCTCAACGAGAGACGCAAAATCCAACAACCGGGTGCGCAGGACGTTAAGTTCGCGGCTAAATCCGCCCCGCATTTGATTTAGCGCTAACTTATGCATGCCCGCAGACGTGGAAGCAATCAGGTCGGCAACTGCTTCTGCCTGGCTCAAGTCCATTTTACCATTCAGGAAAGCGCGTTGGGTAAACTCTCCGGGAAGCGCCGTCCGCGCTCCTTTTTCTATCAGTAACCGAAGTATCTGCTGCTGGATATAAACAGAGCCGTGGCAGGCTATCTCTACCGTATCTTCTCCCGTAAACGAATGAGGATTACGGAAGAGGGAAACCAGCACATCGTCAATCTGTTCATCCCCTCTGCAGAGGATTCCGTAATTTAACGTATAAGCCTTTTGCGTCAATAATCCCCTCCCCTTTACCCTGGGAACAAAGACGGAGGCGCTTATCGGAACAGCTTCCGGCCCCGAAATACGGATAACGGCAACGCCTCCTGTCCCGGGAGGCGTTGATATGGCACAAATCGTATCCTGGTTCATTTTTTTTATACGGTAATCAATTCATACTTTCTCATTCCGACGCCTGTTTTTTCGGCATGGGCCAATCCCGCCTGCCAGTTCGTCCCGGGATGCATCAACTGGAATTTATCCTTCCCTTCCAGATGCGCATGCGGATGAGCTTCGCCTAAACCGCTCTTCCTGAGAACAGGAGCCTGGGTCGCCATATCGGCGCATGCCTGGTCGAGCGCTACAGGGTCGAAAGACGCCGCCATTCCCACGTCCGGTATAATCGCCGCGTCATTATGATTCCAGCAGTCACATTCGGGAGAAACATTCATAATAAAGCTAACATGAAAATGAGGTTTTTCCCATAAAACAGCCTTGGCATATTCGGCAATCTTACAATTCAAACGCTCCGAAGTATCATCTTCGCCCAATACGGCAGCGCCGTACTGACACAATGCCACGCACTGCCCGCAGCCGGCGCATTTATCGTAATCAATCGCCGCCTTCCTTTCCCCGTCAAGGCGGATAGCGCCATGTGCACAGTATTTTACGCAGATACGGCAACCCGTACAGTTTTCGCGGTCTACTGCCGGTTGAGATGACGAATGTAATTCAAGTTTGCCGCCAACACTGGCAGAACCCATCCCCAGATTCTTCAACGCTCCTCCGAAGCCGCTCTGTTCATGCCCTTTAAAGTGGTTCATACTGATCACAATATCCGCGTCGACAATGGCTGTCCCTATTTTAGGCGCCTTACAGTATTCTCCGTTTATCGGCACTTCTTTATAATCGGAGCCTTTCAGCCCATCCGCAATAATAACGTTGCACGGGACGGCTATGGGGTTAAAGCCATTAACCATTGCGCTGTGTAAATGATCGACGGCATTCGACCTTCTGCCGGAATACAGCGTATTCGAATCGGTAAGGAAAGGCCTTCCCCCCAGATTCTGCAACAGCTTCACCAGCCTTGCCGCATAATTAGGACGGATATAAGCCAGATTACCGGGTTCGCCAAAATGTATTTTTACGGCGACAAACTGGTTCTTAAAGTCAATCGATTCAATCCCCGCCCGTTTTACAAGCCTCTCCATCTTGTCGAGAAGGTTGCTTGACGGCGTTGTCCGCAGATTTGTAAAATAAACGCTCGAAACTTCCATTTTTATTTTTTCTTTCCGTCCTTATCGTAGTAATCCACCTTGCTCACGCCATCTTCGCCGCGATATTCGTGCCTGTAGAGCTTACCGTCTTCGTAGGTTTTTTCGAATACGACGCCGGAGCGGGCCGATTCTCCTTCCATCGACAGTTGTCCGGTCTCCGTCCACTGTTTATACGGGCCTACTTTCCTGCCGTTCACCCAAGTCTCTTCCAGCCGCATCTGCCCGTTCGCGTAGAACTCCTGCCTGACGCCATCATAAGAGCCTTTGTTGTAAGTTCCTTTTATTTTTAACTTGCCGCTTGGATAGTATTCTTCCAGGGGGCCATGACGCCTTCCGTTTTCAAACGAGCCTTTGAGTATGAGTTTTTCATCCGGATTGTACTGCTTAAATTCGCCGTTGGGGCTATCGTTGCGGTATTCAACGGATTCGCGGATGACGCCGCCGTTATACTTTATCGTCAGGCCATTCAGTTTATCTGCGACATAGTTTTCTTCGCGCCTTTTTTCTCCTTCCTGGGTTTCATATACCCAGGTGCCTTCCTTTTTGCCGTCGACATATTGTCCTTTGGTTTTCATGGCGTTTCCGTCGATATACTGTTCGGTGTACTCTCCTTCGTAGCGGCCGTTGGACTGGTAGAATGTTTGTATGTAGCTGCCCTGATTGCTTGTGATTTGTTTGGTTTGTTTGATCAAGCCCGGCTGACCCGACGGATTTGATTCGTCTGTTGCGGCAAAGGAAGAGAGTTCGCCGTCTTTGTAGAACAGCTCGCTTTTCAGGCTTCCGTCGCCATAGTTGTATTTGCGTTCCCAGCCGTTTTTCTTTCCGTTTTTGAGTTCCCTCGTCAGTTCCACGGTGTTGTCGGTATAATAGGCAGTTTCTTTCACCTTGTCGCCGGCTTCATACTCTTCCGTAGAGATTTTCTTTCCGTCTTTGCGCCCGGTTTCCCATACGCCTTCTTTTTTACCGTGAGCGTATTTTCCTTTGGTTTTCACATTCCCGTTGTTGAAAATTTCGGAATAATCTCCGTCAAGGTTGCCGTTGGCATCATAATTTGCCGCCAGTACGTAATCACTGAAAGTCTGAACTTTCGCCCCGGTTGGTTTGCCGTCGGAATAAATGGTTTGATAACGAACCTTGCCGTCGCTGTCATATGCAATTTCCGGGCCGTCCAGTTTTCCTTCCCGGTAGTTTGTTTCATGCTCGACAAGTCCTTTGCTGTTATAGTCGATAAATTTACCGTGAGATTTTCCTTCAACGTAATTCCGGACTGATTTAACGGAGCCGTCGAGATAATACTCCTTGCAGACGCCGTCGAGGAGTCCTTTGTTGTAATTGTATTCTTCCACCAGTATGTTCTGCCGGTACATTTTCCAGCTACCGTGCGGAATGCCGTCATTGAACGTGGCGTCAATATATTGTGTAGTGTACCCGTCGATCATGCGGGCTTTTCCCTTTATAGGCTTGTCGGACGCCGTATAGCGGCAATAATAGCGTCCGTCGCCGAGGTTGTAGCAGTTAATACTCTGCAATTGAATTTCGCTCTGAGCGGATAAGGGGGGAAATCCTGTAGATAAAGCCCAAAGTAATAAGAGAAACATCTTTGTTTTCATGATTTTTATAATGTTTGTTGATGCATTAATTTCTGGTAATGATTTAAAAATAACGCTTCCTGCATTGCCTGAGCGATAGTGTGCAAAGATAAAAAAAGCGGTGAAAAAATCAATCCGGGGTGTCCGGCGCTTGGCGGTTACCGGTGGGGAGGATAGCAAGAGAAACGCCGGGAGGCCAACTATGTTTTACGATATTTGCTTCCCGGCGTAAGTTGATGATATACTTAGGAGAGAGCGGCGATAGCGGATCCTATCAGGTTGGCATTCTCCATTTTGTCGATGTCTACAATCACATCTTGATGTCCGAAATCGTCTAAAAGTATGCGGAGCGACTGGGAAACGATGTCTTTGTAATCGACGCCTTTACGGTCTTCGCTCCAGAAGAGGCTACCTTCGGCTACCAGGCGTATGCGCTTAATAGATGGGGTGTAGGATACTAAAACCAGCGCGAGGCCGGCCAGTGAGGCGGCTACCAGGTGAGCCGAACGTTCGTATATCCAGCGGGCTACTTGTACGTGTTTTTCTTTGTGTATGTCGGGATAGCCCATGATGGTGGTGAGCTTTTGGGCATCGAATTTCTTTTCAAATTCATGGTATGGGAAGACGGCTTTCAGGATTTCGCCCAGATACATGCCGGAGACGGCTTTTTCGAAGCGTTGTGCCCCTTTATTGTCGGAAAGAGCATCCACGATGCAGTCTATATTCGTCAGGTGGGGGGGGCGGAAGTTGCCGGATTCCAGGTTGATGGGTAACAGGCCTGCTACCGGGGTATCTTTGCTCAGCTTGGAAACCTTGTCGGATGGGATAAAGGTTGCCATGTTTGTACCTGTGCCTACGATGAGTCCGATGTAGGCGTCGTAATCAGTCCGGGTAAGGCCGGCAAAGAGGCTGGCTATGGTGTCGTTGATTACTTTTATTCCGTTGAATTTAGGTGCGCTTTCCTTATTGAGGTAGTCTACCAGCGGTTTCCCTATGGCTTTTCCCACCATATCCGGGATATCGACGCCTTTTGTCCAGCGAAGCAGTTTGGCGTCTCCGTTCGGAAGTGATTCGGCAGGATAGGAAAAGCAGTAGCCGATGGAGGCTTCTTTGTCCCGCTTGATTTCTTTGATCAGGTCGGCTTGTTCTTCAA
>JAITRG010000069.1 GCA_031288515.1 Tannerellaceae bacterium | reverse complement strand
CGTTTGAGCTAACCGAGACGGAGGGCTTGCCGGCGAAAGAAGTAGCCCGCGTTACAGGCGTGCCCGTCAACACTTTACTTTCGCGCAAGCATTATGCCGTTAAGCATCTTCGCAAACGGCTGGCGGGGTTGTACAAAGACCTTCTTTATTACTGAGGGTTCTTTTTGCCGGCCATTGCGTTACATTACGTTTTTCAGGGTGGCCGTGCCTATCAAGCGGTCGTAACGGGTTCCCATGGGGCGGTAGTAAATGTAGATACTGTACTGGTTTTCTGCCTGATAATTGTTTCCTTCTATCACGCCGGGCTGTGCGCGGCTTGTCCCGTTCCGAAGAAAGGCGTACTGGTAGTTATAGCTTCCCTGTTTGAGAAGGATGGCTTTCTCGTAGCGGTTCGTTTCGAAGTTATAGGCCATTTGGCTGTTCCCGTCTAATACATTATTCAAGAGGTTGCCGTGCAGGTGGACAGCGCCGTCTAAAAAGGGTTCGCAGGCCAACGCGAAATGGACGATGTAGTAATCGGCGTCCGTATCAGGGTCGGCGCAACTGCTGCAACGGATAAAGTAGCGGCCGTCCTGATCCTGGTCGTACAGGTATGGCTGTCCGTTGCGCGGCCTGTCGGTCATAACCTCTACATTATAATATGGGTTGTGGAACTGTATGCCGGCAATGCCCATACCGTTGTATTTATTACTCAGAAACTCTATCCTCCGGTATTCGTTGCCTGCTTCAAATATCAGGTCGCGGTTATTGTCATAGATTAACCGGTCTCGCAGTATCGTAGTTGGTTTCAGGCCGGTTACTGCATTATCCCTGCGGTTGTTCTGGAATACGTATATCTTCAGGTCGGTCTGGGGATAGGTAATGGGTACGTTTTTATGATCGATTGTAAAGTTTATCTGTTGATGTTCGCGGTTGAAGTCCGTCAGGGTGTTTCCCGTTATCTCGCCCGAAAGCGTTACGAGCGGTTCTTCGATTGAAAAACAGGCGGTGAAGAGTATTTTGTCCGGCTCGTTTTCTCTGTATACGCATACGGCGTAATTGCCGGAGGCTTTAAGCCATACCTCTTCGTTCGGAAGCTGTAAGATGTAATTGGTGTATTGGGTGACGGTATTGACCGAGGTGGCAAAGTCGTTTATGGTCAAACCCTGGAAGCCGTCCATATACTCAACGGGTATAAGCGCCGACTGCGCCCAGTCTGCGTCGCAATGAACGATCGAGTAAGCAAAGCGGTTGTAGTTGTGGCCGATTGCATCGAAATTTATTTCTATCCGCTCGTCGCTGTCGAACCGGATAACGGGTTCGGACGTCATCGTGCCGGCCACTTTTACCTGAAGCGTATGAATCTGGTTCGTATGAACGCGCGTAAAATATTTTTCCCGGGCAAACGCAGAGGAAAAGACGCCTGTAAGCAGCAACAAACAAATACCAAACTGTTTCATATTCATTATCGTTTTATCACGGTCAAAAATAGGGAATTTTTTCTTTATTAATTTCATTCATCTATATTAAACCTTCAAAATAATATGTACTTTTGCGCTAAATTTATAAAAACAATTTTAGTTAGTCATGGCAAATGTGATAAAGATTAAAAAGGGTTTAGACATTAATCTGAAAGGCAAGGCTTCTGACGTACTGTTAACCGGCAGGCAAAGCGACAGTTATGCTATTGTGCCTGATGGTTATAACGGTATTATCCCCAAAGTAACTGCAAGAGTAGGAGATAAAGTCAAAGCCGGTTCTGTTTTAATGACAGATAAGAACCGTCCGGAGATCAAATTTGTTTCGCCTGTTAGCGGCGAAGTTACCGCCGTTAATCGTGGGGAGAAACGCAAAGTTCTTAGTATTATTGTAAAACCGGACGCCGAACTCGCATACGTTGAGTTTGGGCAAAAGAATGTTTCTTCGTTAAAGGCCGAAGAGATTAAAGAGGCCATCCTCGAAGCCGGTATATGGCCGTTTATCAGGCAACGTCCGTATGACATTGTAGCTTCTCCTTCGGATACGCCGCGCGACATTTTTGTTTCTACTTTTTACTCCGCTCCATTGGCGCCTGACTTTGACTACATTGTAAAAGGGCAGGAGAATGATTTTCAAACAGGATTGGACGCGCTTGCCAAACTGACGTCCGGCAAAGTGTATGCAGGCGTAAGGAAAGGCTCTTCCATAAAAGCCGGCGGCGCCGAAGCGGTTGAAGTAGAAGGCCCTCATCCGGCAGGTAACGTAGGCGTATTAATCAATCAAACGAAGCCGGTGAACAAGGGCGAAACCGTTTGGACCCTGAACCCGGACGACGTACTGCTTATTGGCCGCTTATTTAATAAAGGTATAGCAGACTTTAGCCGGCTGGTAGCTGTCACCGGTTCCGAGACAACCGAAAGGGGCTATATCAAAACCATCGCAGGCTGCACAATCAAAAGCCTTATCGACGGGAAAATACTTGAAGGCAAAGAGCATCTCCGTATCATCAGCGGAAACGTCTTGTCAGGCCGTAAAGTAAGCAAAGAAGATTATCTGTATGCCTGCGACAACCAGGTAACCGTAATACCGGAAGGCAACGAAGTAAACGAATTTCTCGGATGGGCCATGCCCGGCCTCGGGAAATACAGTATGAGCCATACCTACCTGACATGGCTGACGGGCAAAAAGAAAGAATACGTAATAGACGCCCGTATAAGAGGGAGCAAGCGCGCCATGATTATGTCTAACGAATACGATAAGGTATTCCCGATGGATATTCTCCCGGAGTATCTGCTGAAGGCGATCATTGCCTTTGACGTCGATAAGATGGAGAACCTTGGGATATATGAAGTAGCTCCCGAAGATTTTGCTCTGTGCGAATTTGTAGACACGTCGAAGATCGAAATACAGAAAATTGTACGTAACGGCTTGAATCTGTTGTACAAGGAAATGAATTAATAACATTAAAATTATAACACATTGAAAGCGTTAAGGAATTATCTCAACAAGATTAAGCCTAACTTTGAAGAAGGAGGGAAGCTGTCGATGTTCCGCTCTGTTTTTGACGGTTTTGAAACATTTTTATTTGTTCCGAACACAACGTCAAAATCAGGCGTGCATATACACGACAGTATCGATTCAAAGCGTACCATGACCCTTGTGATTATCGCTTTGATACCGACTTTACTTTTTGGAATGTATAATACCGGGTATCAACATAATCTGGCTATTGGCGCCAACCCTGGTTTTTGGATAACTTTTCTTTTTGGTTTTTTGGCTGTACTGCCTAAGATCATTATTTCATATGGCGTGGGATTGGGTATTGAATTTGTTGTAGCCCAATGGAAGAAAGAGGAAATACAGGAAGGTTTCCTTGTTTCCGGTATGTTAATACCTATGATTGTACCCATCGATACCCCGTTATGGATGATAGCGGTCGCTACGGCATTTGCTGTTGTCTTCGCCAAAGAAGTATTTGGCGGTACAGGGTATAATATATTTAATGTGGCGCTGGTGACCCGCGCTTTCCTTTTCTTTGCTTATCCGGCGGATATGTCGGGCGACAAGGTGTTTGTTCGCACGGCGGATACGTTTGGTATTGGCGGCGGACAGGTGGCCGACGCTTTTTCGGGCGCTACTCCGTTAGGGCAAATCGGTATTGCAGGTAAAGAACTGATCGGCTCTTTTCAGGCAACGGACGTATTAGGCAATCCGCTTACTACGCTGGATATGTTTATCGGATTAATCCCGGGTTCTATTGCCGAGACATGCGTGCCGGCTATTCTTATCGGCGCCGTTATTCTTATTGTTACAGGCGTGGCAAGCTGGAAAACAATCGTATCCTGCTTTATAGGCGGCGCTGCCATGGCTGCTGTCTTTAATCTTATCGGTACGACGGTTGTTATGACCATATCTCCGCTGGATCACCTGTTTTTAGGAGGCTTTGCCTTTGGTGCTGTCTTTATGGCTACCGACCCGGTAACGTCCGCCCGTACGGAAACAGGTAAATATATCTATGGCTTCCTTGTCGGCGCTATGGCGATTATCATTCGCGCATTAAACCCGGGATATCCCGAAGGTATGATGCTTGCTATCCTGCTGATGAATATATTCGCTCCGCTGATAGACTATTATGTGGTGGAAGGTAATATTTCACGCCGTTTAAAAAGAGCTGTTAAATAACTTATTAATACGTACAGATATGAATAGAGACAGTAACAGTTATACGATAATATATGCTTCCGTGATGGTTGTTCTTGTAGCTGTCGTGCTTGCATTCACTTCGCAGTCATTGAGAAGCTATCAAAAGACAAACGAAGACAACGACAAGAGGCAACAAATACTGCGTTCCATCAATGTGCAGGCTACGCCCGGCGAAGCTGAAACAAAATACAATGAATTAATCAGGGATGCGTATCTCGTAAATGAGAAAGGCGAAAAGACAGAAGGCGACGCGTTCGAAGCCGACGCCGCCAAATCCTTTGCAGAACACAAATATCCTGTATTTATAGCGAATATAAACGGGCAGGAAAAATACATTATGGCTATGCAAGGCTCCGGCCTCTGGGGTCCCTTATGGGGATATATCGCATTGGATGATGATAAAAATACCGTATTCGGCGCCGACTTTAGTCATGCGGGCGAAACGCCGGGATTAGGAGCGGAAATATCAGCAACGGATTTCAGCGGAAAGTTTTCCGGCAAGAAAATATTCCGTGAGGGCGAATTCAAATCAATCGCTATTGTAAAGCCGGGTAAGAGCGCTATCGGACAAGACTATGTAGACGGTATTTCCGGCGGTACGATTACCAGCCAGGGCGTTGATAGAATGATTTTCGACAGTCTGAGCGCTTATGTTAGTTTTTTAACCTCTAAAAACCAATAAGAAGATGGGATTATTATCAGGTAAAAATAAAGAAGTACTGGTCGGCCCGTTAAGCAAAAACAATCCGGTAATCGTTCAGATGTTGGGTATTTGTTCGGCTTTGGCGGTGACGTCCAAACTGGAGCCTTCCATTGTTATGGGACTCTCGGTAACTGCCGTAGTGGCATTTGCCAACGTTATTATATCACTTTTGCGTAATACGATACCTAACCGTATCCGCATCATCGTGCAGTTGGTGGTTTGCGCCGCATTGGTGACAATCATCAGCGAGGTACTGAAAGCGTTTGCTTATGATGTAAACAAGCAGCTTTCCGTATTTGTGGGCTTGATTATTACAAACTGTATCCTGATGGGGCGCCTGGAAGCTTTCGCTTTAGGCAATAGCCCGTGGGAATCATTCCTCGATGGAATCGGTAACGGTTTGGGATATGGTATCATTCTGGTAATTGTCGGTTTCTTCCGTGAACTCTTAGGTTCGGGAACGTTGCTTGGTTTGCAGGTTATTCCGCAGGCATTCTACGATTTTGGGTATGCTGATAATGGTTTGATGATCCTCCCGCCAATGGCCTTGATCGTTGTGGCGGTCATTATCTGGGTACATCGTTCCAGGAACAAAGACCTTCAGGAAAATTAATGCTAACTATTAAACAATTAATAGAATGGAAGAATTATTAAGCACGTTTGTACGGTCTGTTTTTGTAGAAAACATGATTTTCGCGTACTATTTAGGTATGTGTTCTTTTCTGGCTGTTTCTAAAAATGTAAAGACCGCGTTAGGATTAGGTATAGCGGTAACGTTTATCCTTGTATGTACGTTACCAATCAACTATCTGCTTGAAAACTATGTACTGAAAGAAGGAGCATTAAGCTGGTTAGGCGCCCGGTTTGCCGAAGTGAACCTTAGCTTCTTGTCATTACTTATCTTTATTGCCATTATTGCATCTTTTACACAGTTGGTGGAAATGGTTGTTGAAAAGTTTGCGCCGGCTTTATACGCGTCATTAGGTATCTTCTTGCCTCTTATAGCCGTTAACTGCGCTATCCTTGGAGGTTCTTTGTTTATGCAGCAGAAAGCGTTCGCAAATGTCGGCGTTGCCAGTGTTTACGGATTAGGTTCCGGTATTGGCTGGTTGTTGGCTATTGTAGGTATGGCTGCTATTCGTGAGAAGTTAGCTTATTCGGATATTCCCAAACCATTGAAAGGCCTTGGTATTTCATTTATTATTACCGGCTTGATGGGGATAGGATTCATGTGCTTCTCCGGTTTAAAAATCTAAATATTAACGCATAAACAAAATATAAAGATGATTATATTAATGTCAGGCGGGCTCACAATAGCATCGGGAGCAATCATATTTCTGTTGATAACATTGATTCTTGTTGGCGCATTATTGTTTGCTAAAGCTAAATTGATACCGTCCGGTAATGTGAAGATGGTGGTCAATGGAGAGAAGGAGTTTGGTGTTCCGATGGGAGGAACCGTTATCAGCGCACTTCAAAGTAAAGGTATTTTCCTGTCTTCCGCTTGTGGCGGAAGCGGTAGTTGCGGACAATGCCGTTGCCAGGTGCCTGAAGGGGGAGGAAATATTCTTCCTACCGAAGTGGGTTTCTTCAATCGTAAACAAATAAAGAATAATTGGCGTTTGGGATGTCAGGTCAAAATAAAAGAAGACATCAAAATACAAGTGCCGGAAGAAGTATTCGGAGTAAAAGAGTGGGAGTGTACCGTGGTTTCCAACCATAATGTAGCTTCTTTTATCAAAGAATTTACGGTAAGGCTTCCCGAAGGCGAAGTGATGAACTTCAAACCGGGTAGTTATGCGCAAATTAAGATTCCCACATATGATTTGAAGTTTGCAGACTTTGCTGTAGACGACTGTTTCAAGCCGGAATGGGATAAGTTTAAAATGTGGGATTTGGCTTGCAGGAACGACGAAGAAACTGTTCGCGCTTATTCCATGGCCAACTATCCTGCCGAAGGAAATATTATCACGTTGAACGTACGTATCGCCACCCCTCCGTTTGATAGAAACAAAGGGGGATGGATGGATGTGAAGCCAGGTATCGGCTCCTCTTTCATTTTCAACCTGAAACCGGGCGATAAGGTACTCATGTCAGGCCCTTACGGCGATTTCCATATCCTCAATACGAAGCGCGAAATGTTATATATCGGCGGCGGAGCAGGTATGGCCCCGTTGCGCTCTCATTTGCTGCACTTATTCAATACGTTGAAAGTAACCGACCGTAAAATATCTTACTGGTATGGAGCCCGTTCAAAATCCGAAATATTCTACGAAGAAGATTTCCGCGCCATTGAAAAGGAATTTCCGAACTTCACCTTCAATATCGCCTTATCCGAACCACGCCCGGAAGATCGCTGGACAGGTTATACAGGCTTTATTCATCAGGTAATCCACGATAATTATCTGGTAAATCAGGATGCGCCGGAAGATATAGAATATTATATGTGCGGCCCGGGCCCAATGGCTAACGCAGTAAAAGGTATGCTGGATAGCTTAGGCGTTCCGCCGGAGATGCTGATGTTTGACGATTTCGGATGATACGAATAGTCAGGTAGTTTTTAAGGAAAAGCGTAGAATTGCACTGAATTCTACGCTTTTTTCATTTTTCATACAATAATTATGCAGCGTTCCCCGTTAAAATAACATCTTTATTAGCATAGCCAACATTAAATTAATTAGTTATGAAACCTTTGATTCTATCATTTTTTTTAGTAATACTTGGCTATTCTCTTTTCTTCGACAAGAAAGAGGAAACGAAACAAGTTATTACTCCTATGCAAAAGAGCTCCGTGTACTACGACGTCCATCCTGTTTTGGAACAAATGGATTCTGTTCTTATCTTAAAAAATGAAATTGTATTAAAATCGCCCAACCAACTGAAAAGCGGGGGACGCAAAATACAGGTTCGGTAGACGTTCGTCATTATCCTTTGGAACAGAATTTTCATAAAAGCCATAGATAATAGCAATACGCAAAACCTTGCCACGGGAAGTATAATTATCTTCTTTTTCTCGTTTTCTTTAATTTGTTAAAGCGGAATTATACTGTGCTCGGTATGGTTTTGTGCATTGCATACGGAAAGCCGGATACCGTTGTTGCGAATGCAGTGAAGCAATCAAGGCGCCTTGTATTCGCCGGATTGTTTCGTTCTTCGCAAAGAAGGGGAAGGC
>JAITRG010000062.1 GCA_031288515.1 Tannerellaceae bacterium | reverse complement strand
CTCCTTCTCTCCCTTCCCTCTCTCCCTTCCCTCCTCTTTCTCCTCTCCCCTCTCCTATGGCTTAAGTGAATGGCGCTGGATTACATTTGTTTCATACCGTTGGGAAGACTGAAAAAACGACAGGGCGCCTTCGGAAAACCATTACAGCGGTTTGGTAATGCGACGGGAAAATGGGGAAAAATAACGTTTTGACGTAATGTATCCTGTTTGGCTGTCTGTGGCGTTCACTGAGGAGTCTGTTATGTTGCGAGCCGGTTGCGCCGCCGGGACAGGCCTGCGTTCTAACGGGAGCTTCGGGAGCGTGAATCATATGTTTGCCCTGAAATTAATGTGTTAAAATGGGTTTGTGCAGTATAATTATTTTAACGCGATACCTTGCCGTATGCAGCAAAAATATGTATTATTGCATCTTCTAATTAGACAAAGGATTTTGATTATGGAATTATACAAACACTCTGCCTGTATCGCACAGCGTATCGCTCAAATGGCTGTTTGGGGTGTTTTACTCTTGTTCGCGGATTCGTGCGCCCCGGAAGGCGCTGATGTAGCGACGCCGGGCGATATAGCTTCGCCTACCAATAATTATACGCTTAACGGCAAAGTAGTACGCGCCGCAGATGGACAGTCTGTGATTCCTGATATATTAATAGAGGTATGCGTAGAGAAAAACAATCCGGTTGCAGATACCTTATATACCGACGCTAAGGGGTTGTTTGTATGGACGGGAGCTATCACTACTTTTGGCGATAATGCAAAACTCAGGATTGCCGCTACCGACGCCGCCGGTAAATACAAAAAGTACAGTATGGTCATTGAATTCGATACAAACGAAATTAGCCAGGGAAACGATACCTGGTTTCTGGGAGAAGCAGAAAAATCATTTACAATCAAACTGGAAGAAAATTAATACCGCAACAACATGAAAACAACATCTCGCAGCTTAATCAAAGGAACAAACTGGGCGCTGGCAGGATTGCTGTCGCTACTGGGTTTTGCCTGCAACTCGGACAACCCGGACAACCCGGATGACATGATGGTGGAATATGGTACTCCTCATGCAGACTATTCGATAAAAGGAGCCGTAACAGACGCCCTGGGCGCGCCTGTCGCGGGTATTGAAATCCGTATAAAGACCCCCGAAGGGTATCCGGTAAACGAACCTGCCCATACAAACGGGGAAGGGAAATTTGACGTAACCTATGGCGCATTTCCCAGTGAAACGTTCGTCCTGACAGCCACAGATATTGACGGGGAAGTAAACGGATCATTTAAAACGGATTCCGTTAAAGTCGTTTTCAGTAAAGACGATTTTTACAAGCCGGGGGATGGCCGCTGGTATGACGGCGCCGCAAAAAAAGAAATACTGCCCATTGCGCTAAGGGAAGAGGCTGAGGAAACGAATGAATAAAAAGCCGGCTTTGCGAAAACGGATTGCTTTGGAACTGTTCCGGCGAATGAGGAACAACAATAAAGCGCTGCACGAGATGCGTACCCTGTTTTGGGAATGTACGCTGCGGTGCAATCTCTCCTGCCGTCACTGTGGAAGCGATTGCCGCGTGGCAGCCAGTCAGCCCGACATGCCGGCAGCCGATTTCCTGAAAGTAATAGACGACGTCGCCCCCCATGTGAACCCCCATAAGGTAATGATTATCTTTACCGGAGGCGAAGCGCTGGTGCGTAAAGACATTGAAGCCTGCGGACTGGAATTATACCGCCGCGGATTCCCCTGGGGGATTGTTTCTAACGGGCTGCTCCTTTCGCGCCAGCGGCTTGATTCGCTTCTGGCGGCAGGGTTACACTCCGTCACAATCAGCCTCGACGGTTTTGAAGAGGCTCACAACTGGCTCCGCCGCCACCCGCAAAGCTACCGGAGTGCATGGAATGCCATCTGTATGCTGACGGGGGAAAAAGAAATCGTATGGGACGTCGTGACCTGTGCCAATAAAAAAAACGTCAACGATTTGCCGGCCTTTAAAGAGGCGCTTGTCGCCCGGGGAGTAAAGGATTGGCGTATCTTCACTATTTTTCCCGCAGGAAGAGCGGCCGGACTGCCGGAGCTTCAATTAAGCAATGACGAATTTACATTTGTTCTCGACTTTATACGGGATACCCGGAAGGAAGGAAAGATTCGCCTTAGCTATGGATGCGAAGGTTTTTTAGGCGGATACGAACACGAAGTCCGCGATTCGTTCTATCAATGCAGTGCGGGTATCAATACGGCTTCGGTACTGGCGGACGGTTCGATTTCCGCCTGTCCGAGTATCCGGGCCAACTTCCATCAGGGAAACATCTATACCGATAGCTTTACAGACGTTTGGAACAACCGCTTCCAGGTATTCCGGAACAGGGATTGGGCGAAGAAGGGCATTTGCGCCGACTGTGAGTTTTTCCGTTACTGCGAAGGCAATGGCATGCATTTACACGATGACAATGGCGATCTTCAGTTTTGCCATTATCATCGTATAAACGGGTAACCGTTACCCTCAATAAGTAACCGGCGATACCGGCGCATCTGCGTAAACCAGCACATTATTGAAGTGAATGATTGCCTCTTTCGCGGGGTTCAGCCATTTGAACGAAACGGTATGTTTTCCGGCAGGGAGTTGATATTTCCAGTAAATGTCGTGGCGGCGCTTCAACTGATCAACAGGCAGGTTAATGATTTCCGCCGGCTTGCCATCTACAGATACCTCTATTTTTCCCACATACTCATTATCCTTTGAACGTATGCCTCCGCCAAAAACGACGCCGATACCGTCGAACGACACTTCGCCGACGTCTTCTACCGGCCTGTTGAGCCTTATTTGTTTAACCGGATAATGGCCAAGGATTGCCCCAGACACCAGATCATGCCTCCCGGGATTCCTACCAGGTGGGTTATGCGCCTGCCTTTGAAGTAATCGTTTATAGAGACGGGCTGTCCTTCCACCGGCTTCTTCATGGCAATCGTGTTAAACGCAAAATTGCTGGCAAATACGCCGACGGCAAAAATGAATACGGCTGTATAAGGAGTTAGTTTTCCTGCTGCCGGGGCGGCAAAATTAGTAAGGTCAATAGAGGCAGCTACAAAACGGTAAAAGAAAGCCATGATAACGCCGGCAGAAACAGAGATAAGTATCCCTTTGACAGATACCTTTTTCGTGCCGACCAATGCTTTCTTATAGGCTAATCCGTTTAAAATAACGGCAATGGTTATCAGTAAAACGCCTGAAAAGATGAATAGCGGCTCGCCTTTGGCCGCTCCAAAACAGTTGATCAGAACGCCAAGAACCAACGCCAATCCAACGCCGACAGGGAATGCAACGGATAAACCACAGATAGCAATGGCTGCCGCCAGAAGAATATTGGAAGCATTAAATATGATCCCGCCGAGGAAGGCGCTTCCCAGATTCATCCAGTCGGCTTGCGCCAGGTCATTCAGGAAACTGCGCCCTGCAGACCCGGTACTGCCCAATGTAAGCGCCGAAATGATAGAGAATAATAATAACCCTATCACATAGTCCCAGTAAAAGAACTCATATCTCCATGTTTTAGACGCCAGTTTCTGCGTATTTCCCCAGGAACCCCAGCAAAGCATGGTAATAAAACAAAAGAGAATGGCTAACGAATAACTTTGAACGATGAACATAATAATATTATTTTAAGAAAGATTAATAGTACTGTTTTTTCATTATTGGAAACGTATTATCTGTTTAATCCTATTTCATTCCGGTAAGGAGCGGAGTCCCATGCTCCGTTGCGGGTGACGGATATAGAGGCGGCTTTGCAGGCAAACCGGACGGCTTCGGATAGGGTTTGCCCTTCCAGCAGGGCCCCGCATAACGCTCCGTTGAATACATCGCCTGCCGCTTATGTATTTTTGATAAACTCAAAAACAGGTTTATAGATAATTTATTTAGTTTAGTTTTGACAGTCAAATTATTAAGAGGAATAAAAAGATGGAGAAACCGGCCATTCCGGCGACTTAAAAAAAGTCATTATGAAGTCTTCGCTAAACTATTATATTGGTTCGATAACACCATTATACGGTATATATTATCCCTGCTTTCAGCTTTCATCCCAAGATTATACCGCAATCTCATGCCGGGATAACATTTTATTTATCGAAAATACCTACTTTTACGCCAAAAATTGGTAAGTATATTAATAATGTATTGAAAAAGAAGCTAACGGAATTTTTAAATTTATGACAAACAGACGTGATTTTATCAAGCAGTCTTCAGCGATAGTCGCAGGAGGATTTTTATGCGGGAATCTGCTTCCCGCCTGTCAAAACCGGCAACCGATACGAATCCCCGTAAAGGATGTTCTTGTGCCGTTGCCTGCCGGTCAGGTACGGTTACAGGGTTATCTCGACAAGATTATCAATACATGCTGCGACAACTGGAACAAGGGCGACGTGCCGTACGAAGAGACGGTAGAATTTTTCCGTACCGGACGCAAACAGTTTGCGCTCGGCGAAATGTGGGGAAAGCTTGTCCGCAGCGGTTCGCTCTTTTACCGCTATACCGCCGACCCGGAACTGAAAACCATTCTCGACGCCGCCGTTGCCGACATACTGTCAACCCAGCGTCCGAACGGCTCAATCAGTTGCGTCCCGCCGGAACAGCAGCCGGAAACGTCCGACCTCTGGGAACGAACCTACGTACTCATTGCCTTGCAGGATTATTACGACTATGTGGAGCAAAAGCCGGAAATCCTCGAATCAATGAAACGGCAAGTCGATTGCCTGATTTCGCAAATAGGCAAACCGCCGAAAACAAGAATTATCGACGTCGGCTGGTCGCATGGCGGATTCGGTAAAAATCATATCGAATCCAGTACGCTGCTCGAACCGGTTGTCCGTCTCTACAAGATGACCGGCGAGAAACGGTATCTCGACTTTGCGGAATACATCGTTTCCGAAGGCGGCTGTCTGGAAGCGAATCTTTTCGAAGCGGCATACAACAATGTCCCACCCTATAAAATGTGTGAAATCTATCCGAAAGCGTATGAGATGACGTCGCTTTTCGAGGGGCTGGCCGAGTTTTACCGCTGTACGGACAACCATTATTACAAACAGTGTACATTGAATTTTTTTGAAAGCGTCCGCAAGCACGAAATTACAATTATCGGCAATGGCGGCGCCGACCAGCCGTATCATCCGACGGTGGCGGGCGAAGCATGGGGCAACGCGGCCATCGAACAGACAAACCCGAACATGACGCGAATGATGGAAACCTGCACCGGCGTGACGTGGATGAAATATTGTTCGCACCTGTTGCGTCTGGAAGGCAATCCGCAATGCGCCGGCGAAATTGAAAAATATGTTTACAACGGATTAATCGGAGCGATGAGGCCGGACGGTCGCGGCTTTTCATACGTCAATCTGCTGAACGGCGTCAAGACGAACGACCACGGCTGGGGCTGGGAGTTCGACAGCAGGTATGGCGGAAAACTGCACGTCACCTGTTGCAATCTCAACGGCCCCGAAGGTTTGGCGTACATTCCGTATATTGCCGTAATGTACGAGCCGGATTCGCAAAATCCCGCTTATGTGATAAACCTCTACAACGCCGCAACGGTGAAAACTAAAACGCCGAAAGGCAAACCGCTGACGCTGGACGTCGTCACCGATTTTCCGAAAAGCGGCCACGTGATAATCAAAGTAAACATAGAGAAATCCGAAGAGTTTACGCTGAAACTGAACATCCCGTCGTGGAGCGAAAACACCCGGCTTGCAGGCGAAAACCTGCCGTTGTTGCCGGTTCCGCAGCCAGGGAAATACGCTGAAATCAAAAGGAAATGGCAACCGGGCGACGAAATCAGCCTCGCGCTCGACATGCGTTGCAAGTTGATTGACGCTCCCAAAGGCGGTTCGACTCCAAACAGCGACAGGTATAAAGCCCTGCGATATGGTCCGCTAATATTATGCCGCAACTCGGAGACCGACCCCGATTACGATAAACCGGTGACAATAATCGCCGACGAGGATGGCTTTGTCGCCGCAAAACAGACGATTATCGCCGACGACTCCTTCGCGTTTGAAGTTCCGACAACGACCGGTTCAATCAAATTGTATCCTTACGCTCACGTCAACGGTTGGAACGGAGCTAAAATTCAAACATGGTTGCCGACGCCGTAAATTGAAAATGGCCGATTTGTTTGGTTTGTTTTTGACTGAGAAATCATTAAAAGGAATAAAAAATGGAGAAATTAGCCCAATTATTACTTCTGATGGATACGATGACAAAAGCAGAAAAGCGTTATTTCCGGCTTTGGGGAAACTTGCAGAAAGGGAAAAAGGAGTATCTCTATCTGTATAATCAATTGGAAAACTGTGAAACGGCCGAAGATGCCGGTAAAGCGTTCTGCCGGAAATACGGGAAGAAAAGCATCGAAGCTTCGGCCCGTTATCTGTATAATCAGTTGATAGATTGCCTGGTATACTTCAATAAGGATAGCCAGGTACAGAACTCTATTTTTCAATTAATCATGCAAGCTTCTCTTTTGTATGAGAGACGTTTTGTGGAAGAGGCGTTTCGTACGCTGTCCAAAGCGAAACAACTGGCAACTAATTTTGAACAGGATATCCTTCTGATGCTGATTCGCCGTATGGAGATTATTTATATTACGGAAACAGGCGTTGGCGAATTGACAGAGAAAGAACTGGCCAGCAAGCATACCAAACTGAATGAATGCCTGAAATATACCCGCAGCACCAACCTGCATATTTCTTTATACGCTACGCTTAAGTTCCGCCTGCACTACCTGCATGAAATACGTTCCGGCAAACAAAAAGAGTTGATGAACGATCTGGTATTAAGCGAACTGGGCCTTGTTTCCAACAATTACTATCAAGGTTTCGAATCGATGAAGCTGCATTTGCTTTTCCAGGCTTCTTAATATCTGAATACCGGAAGCTATAAATCGGCTGTCCGCTATTATACAGAGCTGTTGAACCTGTTTGACGAGTATGAATACTTCAAACAAAATCCTCCCATTTACTATTTCTCTACTTTGGAAGGAATCATCAACAGCCTCCTTACGGCCGGTTTTTACGATGAAATCCCTGTCTTTATCGAGAAGCTGAAAACGTTGAGGAAGCAGGATTACCCCAAAGACTTTTTGCTGAAGGTACATTGGAGTATCTTCTTTTCCCGGATACAGTACCTGAAGCATACCGGCCGTTTTGCGGAAGCCAAACAGGTGTGTTTTGATTATGAAGACGTCTTGTATAAAAAAGTAAAATCGCTCCATCTCGAAAATCAATTGAAACTTTATGTCTGTTCTGCCGTTATCTATTTATACAACCGGGAATTGAAACAGGCAAACGGTTATATAGAGAAAATTTACAGGGAAGGCAAGACGTTCCAGATATTCCCCGTTTATAAAACCGCTCGCCTTTTAAAACTGATTATCGACGCCGAACGGGCCGATTACGACTTGCTTGAAAATGAAATCCGTTCAATTAAGCACTCTCTCAAAAAGGAGGTTCAGGCTTATCTGACAGAGAAAGTCGTTTTTAAATTCGTATTGATGTATCTCCTATCCCTAAATATCAGAAAGCAAGAGAACAGCTATGGGAAAAACTGGAAAAAGACATCCTGAAAATACGGGATAATAAATACGAACGCCACTTGTTAAATATATTTGACTTTACGCGCTGGATAGAAATCAAACTGGCCGGAAAGTAAATAAGCCTTATTTCTCGCGTATAAAGATATTGACCGGCGTACCTGTAAACTTCCAGTGTTCGCGTAATTTATTTTCAAGAAAGCGGCGATAAGGCTCCTTTACCCATTGGGGCAGGTTGCAAAAGAATACAAATGAAGGGACTACTCCTGCCGGCAATTGAGTAATATATTTTATCTTAATATATTTTCCTTTCCATGCCGGAGGCGGATAATTCTCTATGATGGGCAACATTACTTCGTTCAGTTTAGCCGTAGGTACGCGCCTGCGGCGATTGTCGTATACTTCTTTCGCCAGTTCAAGTACCTTTAGTATACGTTGCTTGGTTACGGCAGAAATGAACAGGATGGGAAAATCTTTAAAAGGGGCTAACCGCTCGCGTATTGTATTGGCATAATATGTAATCGCTTGCTGGCTCTTATCTTCTACCAGATCCCATTTATTCACACAAACGACAAGCCCTTTTTTATTCTTTTGTATCAACGAAAAAATATTCAAATCCTGGCTTTCAATACCTCGCGTGCCGTCGATCATCAAAATACAAACATCCGAATTTTCTATTGCACGGATAGAACGAATAACAGAATAATACTCAATATCTTCATTCACTTTCCCCTTCTTACGGATACCGGCTGTATCAACCAAATAGAAGTTTAACCCGAATTTATTGTATTTTGTATAGATCGAATCGCGCGTAGTGCCGGCAATATCGGTGACAATATGACGCTCTTCGCCGATAAAAGCATTTACCAGAGACGATTTTCCTGCATTCGGGCGCCCGACCACCGCTAAGCGCGGTAATTCTTCATCCCAATCATCCGGTTTTTCTTCCGGGAGTAATGTTACGATTTTGTCGAGCAGATCGCCTGTGCCGGAACCATTAACTGCCGAAACGCAGTAAGGGTCGCCCAAGCCTAACGAATAAAACTCGGCCGACATGGAATGTAATCCAAAGTTGTCCGCCTTATTGGCTATCACAACAATCGGCTTTTGGGAGCGGCGCAATACCCTTGCTACTTCGTCATCCAAATCGGTTATGCCATTCAATATATCGGCCACAAATAAAATAACGTCGGCTTCTTCAATAGCGATTTGCACCTGTTTGTTTATTTCTTCTTCAAAAATATCTTCCGAATTAATGACCCAGCCACCGGTATCAATCAACGAAAATTCTTTTCCTGTCCACTCCACTTTGCCATACTGGCGGTCGCGCGTAGTGCCGGCTTCTTCATTTACGATAGCCTGGCGCGTCTGCGTTAAACGATTAAATAGCGTTGATTTTCCCACATTAGGCCTTCCAACGATTGCGACTATATTTCCCATAAAACTGTCAATTGATTTGATATCCAAAAGATTTCAATATATTATCCCGGTTTCGCCAGTCTTTTTCTACTTTGACAAACATTTCCAGGAATACTTTTTTATTGAAGAAACGCTCTATATCTTTCCGGGCCATTGTCCCGACTTTCTTTAACGCTGCTCCTTTAGGGCCGATAATGATTCCTTTTTGCGAATCACGTTCTACAATGATCAGGGTTTTGATACGAATCAGGTTTTCTTCTTCTTTAAACTGTTCTACCACAGTCTCTACTGCATAGGGTATCTCTTTCTGATAGTATAAAAGAATTTTCTCGCGAATAATCTCGGTCACAAAAAAGCGAGCGGGTTTATCCGTCAGAGCATCTTTTTCAAAATAAGGAGGAGATTCGGGTATTAAGGCTTCTACCCGTTGCTTCACATAATCAATATTGAAATTGGCAAGGGCGGAAACCGGTATGATTTCCGCTTTCGGAAGTATTTCTTTCCAATCAGCCGCCAACTTTTCCAATCCTGCCTGATCGGTAAGGTCTATTTTATTGATTAATAATAATACCGGGCAATCGACCTGCCGTACTTTTTGTAGAAACCCCTCGTGCTTATCAATCGTTTCTACAGTATCTGTCACATACAATAATATATCTGCATCACCTAATGCGGATTCAGAAAAATTAAGCATAGATTCCTGCAACTTATAATTCGGCTGCAATACTCCGGGAGTATCAGAATAAACGATTTGCATATCTTCGGTATTTACAATCCCCATAATGCGATGACGGGTTGTCTGCGCCTTGGAAGTGATGATTGAAATCTTTTCTCCCACCAACCTGTTCATCAGCGTAGATTTCCCGACATTCGGATTCCCGACGATATTAACAAATCCGGATTTATGCTTTTTTCCCGTCATAAGCCCATTTCAAATAAATTGCCCCCCATGTAAAACCGCCGCCAAAGGCTGTCAGGATAAGCGTGTCTCCCTTTTTCAATTTATCTTCATATTCCCATAAACATAAGGGGATCGTACCCGCGCTCGTATTGCCATACTTCTGGATATTGATCATCACTTTTTCCTTTACATCCAAGCGCCTTGCCACCGCATCAATGATACGCAGATTGGCCTGATGAGGGACAATCCAGTCGATATCATCTTTTGTCAGATGATTCCTTTTTACAATTTCAATCGAAGCATCAGCCATATACGTAACCGCATGTTTAAACACATACTGTCCGTCCTGATAGACGTAATGCATTCGTTTATCTATCGTTTCGTACGTGGAAGGATAAGCGGACCCGCCTCCTTTCATAAGTAAATGAGACAGCCCTGTTCCATCTGTGCGGAGTAATGTATCCATTATTCCTAACTCTTCATGGGTTGCTTCCATCAATACGGCCCCGCAGCCATCTCCGAAAAGGGGACAGGTCGTCCGGTCTGTATAATCGGTAATAGACGTCATTTTATCTCCGCCGGCAACCACTATTTTAGAATAACGGCCCGAACGTATATAATTAGCTCCCGTTTCCAACGCATAGAGAAAACCTGTACAGGCTGCATGCGAGTCAAACGTCAACGCATTTTTACAACCCGTATTGTAAGCAATCATGGAGGCGGCTGTAGGGAAGAAATAATCAGGGGTAGTCGTTGCGCATATGACAGCTTCCACATCTTCAGGATTTGTTTTTGTTTTTTCAAACAACTGTTCCACTGCTTTTGTACCCATATAAGACAGCCCTAATTCTCCTTTTAAGATACGGCGTTCTTTAATCCCCACACGTGATGTAATCCACTCGTCGGAGGTATCCACTATTTTTGATATATCTTCGTTCGTTACTATATCTTCAGGCACATAGCCTCCTATACCTGTTATTATTGCATTAATTGTATTCGTCATTCTTTGAAACTCCTGTTCTCTTTTTAGTTACAAAAAAGCCCTAAAACAAATTTAGGGCTATACCTTTTGTGTTTCTCGCATTCGGCAAGAACAAATGTTATACGGCAACTTCTTTTTCAATTGCCAACTTACCGCGATAATAACCACATTCACCACACACTGTATGATAAATATGCCACGCGTTACAATTCGGACAAATCGCCATTGTAGGTAATACAGCCTTGTCGTGTGTACGCCTTTTGGCTGTTCTTGATTTTCCTTGTCTTCTTTTAGGATGTGCCATTTTTTATCTATTTAATTATTATTCATTTTCATTATCCATTAACCCTTTCAAGGCATCCCAGCGAGGGTCTGTGTCTGCAATCGTATCATTCATATCATCCGCATCTTCTCCTTCGTATTCGTCATCCGTACTCTTTGCCGAATGTTTTTTTAATTTGGAAGACATTGCTTTATTACATTTTTCCGGTGGATGCACATGCTTCATCGGTATTGTCAGCGCTATAAATTCATACAAAAACCAAGCTAAGTTAATAGCTCCTTCATCTTCAGGTATGACCACTATCTCATCGCTTTCTTCGGCATATTCTTTACCGAACTTTACGACTAAACGGTTTTTACTTTCAACAGGAAGTTCCATTTCGTCCAGACATCTGTCACATGGGATAAGCGCTACTCCTTCTATTTGAAAAATCATATCAAACATTATCGAAGAACGTTTCACTTCCAAAAGAACTTTTACTTTTCCTTTTTGGACTTCATCTCCATCGATATCTATAAAAAACTTATTCCCCAATAGATACTCAAACGTATGTACGCCGGGGGAAAGATTTTTCAAATCGATCTTATATGCGTCAAATTTTCCCAAAACAGCCTATTATAAAAAACGTTGCAAAGGTACGAAAAAACTAAACATATACGCAACTATCCGTCTTTTTTATTTTGAGTTAAACATAAAATCAACCTTTATACTTGCGTAATTTTATTCGGAATGTTGTTCCTTTTCCTACTTCCGAGCTCTTTACGAATATCTTTCCGCCATGGTAGGATTCTATTATTCGCTTCACTAATGATAAGCCCAATCCCCATCCTCTTGCTTTAGTTGTATAGCCAGGATTGAAGATTGTTTTAAATTTAGATTTATGAATTCCTTTTCCCGTATCGGTAATATCTATTATAACAGTTTCATTTTTTACTCCTGCCTGAAGGGTTATTTCTCCCTGCCCGCTCATTGCATCTACGGCATTTTTTATCAGGTTTTCGAGCACCCAGGCAAAAAGAGAATCATTTATCGATACCAACACCGCTTCATCAGGCAAATGGGTATGCAGTTTTACTTTCGATGAAATACGGGTTTGCATGTAGTTTAATGTCGATTTAATGGAATGATTGATATTAACCGGCGTAGCGACCGGGTTGGAACCTATCTTGGAAAAACGTTCGGCTATGGTCTCCAAACGTTTTACGTCTTTCTCCATTTCATTCAATAAAGAAACATCTATCTCTTTTGTCCGCAAATATTCCACCCATGCTACTAATGATGATATCGGAGTCCCCAGTTGATGGGCAGTCTCTTTAGATAAGCCCACCCATACCTTATTTTGTTCGGCTTTTTTTGTACTTGATAAAGCTAAAAAGGCTATCAGAATAAAAATAAAGACAATAGACAATTGGGCATAGGGGAAAATGAACAGGCGTTTTAGCAAAATCGAATCATCATAATAAATATACTGGAAAGTACCGTCATCCAAATCAATAGGTATAACCTGTTTTTTACTTTTAAACTCCTTTATTTTTTTAGCTAAGAAAGCGTCTGCATTCTTATCGGGTGCTTCTATATTGCGCGAAATTTGCACGTTATCATTTTCATCGCATAAAAGTACCGGTATCGTAGTATTCCCTCCTACTATTTTCAGAATAAGATTCATGTCTGTATTCGCTTCCTCGCTCTGGCTTACCACTACTCTGTTAGCCTCCGCCCATACTTCCATTTTCTGGCGTTCTTCTTCCGCCAGGTCTTTTATTAATCCATTCGAAATGACAACAGACGTAATTGCAATCAAAAGAGCTACAAAAACAAAAACAAACTTTAACCGTTGCCGGGAATCATATATACTATTCATGAAGCACACATTTATCTTATTAAGGTAAGCGCAAAAGTAAACAAAAAAAGCCGTTCAGGGGTAATCCCCGAACGGCTTTTGGCTTTAGATAAGCTGGCAGCTACCTACTCTTCCACATGTTTTGCAGTACCATCGGCGTAACCGGGCTTAACTTCTCTGTTCGGAATGGGAAGAGG
>JAITRG010000307.1 GCA_031288515.1 Tannerellaceae bacterium | reverse complement strand
TACAAAATAAGATACCTGCGATAAATCTACGGTTCCTAATTTAATATGGGATAATAAGCGTCCGGGGGTTGCGATTACGATATCCGCGCCGGATTCCAGCCCGCGCCTCTGTTGCTCCCAGGCAATACCATCTGTTCCGCCATACACGGCAACGGCAGATACCGGTATAAAATATGAAAAACCTTCAATCTGCTGGTCAATTTGCTGGGCAAGCTCGCGCGTGGGGGACATAATGACCGCATTAACCGCGTTTTCGGGAAATCTTCCTTTGCTTAGTTCGTTTATCAGCGGTAAAACGTAAGCGGCCGTCTTTCCCGTACCTGTTTGGGCGCAGGCAATAATGTCTTTACCTTCTAAAATAACCGGGATGGTAAACTCTTGTATAGGAGTTGTTTCTATAAAGTTCATAGCATCAAGGCCATCCAAGACAGCATATTCCAGATTTAGTTCATCAAATCTCATCTTCTATTATTAAATTGCGCGTAAAATTAGTCAATTATTATGAATTATCCATATTTGCAGATTATTTACGTTGGCTGTCGTAATAGCGTTTATATATTTTGCCGTATATACCTCCTTCACGAATCTCCCTGAGCCAGTTGTTCAAACTGTCCGCCAGTACGGGAGAATTTTTTCTTACAGCCCATGCCTGCAATTGCGTAAAACTAATATCCGTATCAATATCTATTTCCGGGAAATCTTTTTTGAAGGTGCGGGCAGCCTGTAAATCGCAAACGGCAAAGTCTATATCCCCCCTGGCAACCATAATGGCTAATTGTTCCGAAGAATAAACAGGTTCTTCTACAATATAAATGGTATCGCCTATTTCATGCTCCAGGTGTTGCAAGCGAAGCAGAGCAGGGGAGTTCTGAAGGATATAAATAGTCTTTTTCGCCAAATCCAACTGGTTTCGGAGAGGTTCTATGCCGTTGTTTGCTTCATTTGTCCGTTGGATAAGAACCTGTTTGTTCATAACGATCGGGTCGGTAAACAGGTATTTTGCCTTTATTTTGCTTGTAACGGGGATGTTCCGGGCGATCACATCACATTTATTTTCATCCAGCGCTTTGAAACTTTCGGATAAGCTCATTTCCAGCAGTATTTGTATTTCCAATCCGGCTATTTGAGCGATGGCGCGGCTTAGTTCGTATTGGAAACCTTCAATCGTATCGCCGGATATATAATAGTCGGACGAACTGTATTCCGTAATGATCCGTAGGATTCCTTCCGCCCGGATTTCATTATAATCGCGTGGCGTAATCCGGCGTTTTTGTTTTTGATTAAGCCGCCACAGACTATACATCGTAGCGACTGCCAAAAACAACAGAAACAGATAAACGGTTAGTAATTTACGGGATTTCATACCATAATTAATTGTTGAATACGACAGAGATACCCATTTTCAATACCATAGGATTAAGCGGATAATGATACAAAGAGAAGTATTCCGGCTGATCAATAAAGAGCGCGCCTAAATTATAACCCATTACAAAGAACCGGGCTTGTTTCAGATGAAAGTTAACGTAGCCGTTCAATAACGGATAGTTGCCGATCTTTTTCTCTTGTTGCAACTGGAATTGCTGGGTGGCAGGTTCGTAGTAGGGAGCATAATATTTTGTGTGGTAATGCACGTCTGCGCCTACCTGCATGGTCAGTACTTTAGCCAGTTTGAAATGCACATATATATTAGAACAGGCGCTGATTTGCGGCAACGGGATTAGATCTTTATCGCTGCTTAACTGCCAGGCCGCTTCATTTTCCCATCCGAAGCCGCGATAGGTAAAATCCTGTTTTACCCGGGCGGTAATAACCTGCAAATTGCTTCCATACTGGCTGGGATATCCGGTAGCGTCAAAATATACATGGTTCTGTATGCTTTCCATTCCTGCTTGCAGCGTTGTTCCGGTAGAAGCAAGATGCACTTCGCCGCCGGCATAAAACTGCTGGGTGTTTTTAAGTTTGGAAGTGTTGTTTCCCTGTATATCGGGGTCCCACCAGAAATAACGGGAATGGTTGTACCGTTGGTAAAAAGCCGGGGTTACATTGCGCAAATATCCATTTGCTTTGATAGAGGCTTCTTTGCCGAATAAGGTAAACCGGCTGCTTAATTCGCCATTGATACGGAATTCGCCCAAATCACTGCCCACTAAACAAAATTCCCCTGTGGCGTTGTATGTAAGTAATGAACCGCTTCTTTTAGACAACTCGCCGCCGAGGTAAGTTGAAAATTCATCGTACAGGCTGCTCAGCGGATAATTCAAAGAGGCTGGTTCGGGATTCTCGCCGCTTCCTGTAATCCTGTCGTAAACGAGGCCTTCGATGGTTGCAGGTAGTTTGAATTTTCGTTTTTCAAACCGGGCAAAAGCCGTCAGGCCGAATTTCACCCAGTCTTGAAATCCTTCCCGTAGCGAGAGGGCGAATGTGTTTTTCAGGTTCCAGGCCGAAGCTATATCATTTAAGCTGGCGTCTAAGCCGAATACATTTTCCAGTAATCGCTGGTTGGGGTTATATACGGTAGCGTTTTCCGCCGGGGCCAGATAGACGCTGTCTATATTATTATTGGAAATAAACCTTCTCCGGTTGTCTTCGTATTCTACTGTGTGGATGATGCTCGAAACAGGTACGTATACCTCGATCGGATTACCTTCCCCGTCTGTTTTTTTCAATTCCCTGTAAAAGCCCAGGTTGTAGCGGTGGGAAAGGTAATATTGTTTCCCGCGTACACGGTTCCATGTATTGTAGAACCGTACGGGGTAGGTTCTTATGTCTGTAGAAACCCGGCCTCCCTGGTCGAATTGTTCGGGGCGGGTTATGTATTCATCATTCGTCATCCCTCCGTTTTCGTAATTTACGAAGTTGAAATTGCTCAGGTAGGCATGTAGTTCATATTTGTCGCCGCGGTAACTGCCGAACAGGCGATAGCTTAGCAAACTGTTGCCATTGGAGTTATATTGCCCGCGGCTGTATATATAATCCATTTCTCCGCCCATGTTTACTTTCTTTCCGAAGTTCCATGTCAGTACGCCTTTTAGCTGGTCTTCGCGTTTGATGGAAGCGCCGCTTTGGGTAAACATAATATTTGTGTAAGGAAGCTTGGCGTCGTAATAAAGGGCGTTTTCGGGCGTGGCGATATAATAATCATAAGCGTCGGCGAAGATGAAGTCGCGGGCTTCTCTCCGTTCTGAGAATATCTTCGTTTGTATAGGCGAACCAAGATTGGCCAGGTAACCTGTGCCCAGCGATCTGGCTTCGGCCAACGTGCTATTTCCGAAATTGAAATGATTGGTGTCCATAGGTGCCGGATACCTGTCTCCGATGGAAGAAGTAAGCCGGTAGGCCGAAACGCGCTTTGATTGTAATGCGCCGCTATCGGCTAATAAGATACTATCCGGTATTTCTGTCCGGGAAGCCGCCCGGCTGGAAAGAGAAAAACCTCCCCGGTTACCCCTGCTTCCCTGCGCAGAGACCATTCCCGCCGCTACTATCCAAAAGGCTACTATATAATATAAGGTATACTTCATGGCTTGCAAATATATAACAAAAGGATATTTCCACGAAGGAAAGAGAGGAAAAAGTCAGGGTCGACGCATCCAGCGATTCAGAGAGAAAGAAAGTTAAAGTATAAATAATTGAAAATAAAACAGATATAAAATCAGGAAAAATAAATATTTCCGGCTAATTTTGCAGACAGGG
>JAITRG010000233.1 GCA_031288515.1 Tannerellaceae bacterium | reverse complement strand
AGAGGGGGGACGGGGGCTTTACGCTTTTGACGAGAAAGTGTTAATGTGTTAAAGTAGAAATAATTATCTCTGTTTTGCTGATTTTAATGGTGATGGGAAAACGGATATTTGATGGCGTTGTAAAAAGTATGCTATTCGTCTTTCACTCAAACAGCGCCTGTAATATCGCCAGGGATTTTATTTCGGGGATTTCGGGCAGGTGGATGCGGTAGTAGGTAAGGATGCGGTTGAGGATATTGACTCTGTCGTAGCGGGAGAAGGCGTATAAGGACATGTTTTCGTAACTGATTTTAAACAGGCGGGCGAATATCCGGCTTTCTTCCCTGTTTAAGTAATGCCGGTGTAGAGGAGGGCGGTCGGCAAAGACGCCGTTTTGCATATCAAAGTAATAGCCTTCCGCATAGGAATCCGTATTGGGGAATATGCCTAAATAATGGAGCAGGCGAAGCAGGAAGACTACATGAAAATTGGCAACTCCGTCTTCCGCTAACTCTAATAAACTGATGGAACGGTAGAGGTAGTCGAACAAACGGGCATCGGGTTCCGTATCTTTCACTACGCGAAACAATACTTCTGCCATGAATAACGCCAGCGCATTCTTTACCGGGTCGGTAAACAGGCGGTTGAGGGGATAACATTGTTTGGTTTCGCGTATGCGATGCAGGTCGCGCCTGTTTTGATGCTCTACTTCCATTTCCACCACCGAAAGGGGCATAAACAAGGCTTTGGAAACCGTTGTTTTCTTCCCGCGGTTCCGGGCGACTAAGTAAGATACCCGTCCGAAAGCTTCCGTATACATATATATAATAGCATATGTATCGTTATATGGAATAGAATGCAGTACGATTCCTCGTGTTTTACTCAACATTATTTGTACTTTTGCCTTCACAAAAGTAGTTGTTTTATGTTAGAATTAGCGACCCCCTCTCTATTATTCTCAGCTATATCGTTGATATTGCTGGCGTATACAAACCGGTTTCTTTCCTATGCCAGCGTGATACGCACATTGAAAGACAAGCATGAGCAAAGCGGCAACCCTAAAGACGCCGCTCAGATATCCAATTTACGAAAAAGGCTTTACCTCATTCGCGCGATGCAGATATTAGGCGTAAGCAGTTTGCTTCTGAGCGTAGTTTCCATGTTTTTCTTTTATATATCTTTTATCAGCGTAGCCATCTGGATATTCGGTTTCGGACTCATATTGCTGGCGGCCTCATTGATATTGTGTATCTGGGAAATCAACATTTCAGTAAAGGCCCTGGATATTCATTTAGACGACATCTCCTCTAAATAGATGTTAAAATATAAACAGGTATTAAAAAATCCATTGAAATGTTTTGGCTGTATTTATAGATAATCTATCTTTGCACTCGCATTTGAGAAAATATCATCTCATGATGCAATAGCAAAAGTTTTGACATGTTGGCCCATTCGTCTATCGGTTAGGACGCAAGATTTTCATTCTTGAAAGAGGGGTTCGATTCCCCTATGGGCTACTTATTTAATTGGAAGTTGAAAATTAAAATATTAAGATAGCTAAAGAAATGGCAAATCACAAATCTGCATTAAAAAGAATCAGACAGACTAACGCAAGACGTTTGCATAACAGATACTACGCAAAGACTGCAAGAAATGCGGTACGTAAACTGCGCGCTACCGAAGAAAAAGCCGAAGCGCAGGTTTTATATCCCCGCGTATGTTCCATGTTAGACAAACTTGCCAAAAAGAATGTTATTCACAAAAATAAAGCTTCTAATTTAAAATCTAAATTAGCTAAGCATGTGAATGCGCTTGCATAAATAGAAATATGTACACAGTATAGAAAACCGGATCGATTCGTCCGGTTTTTTTTGTTTATTACATCACAGCCTGTTCATCTCAATAATTTTCAGTATCTTTGTTAGGTTTTCGAAAACCCTTATAATTATTGATTTCAAACACACTAAACATATGAGTGAAGAATTAAAAAATACAAATGGTAATTATTCTGCGGATAGCATCCAGGTTCTTGAAGGTTTAGAAGCTGTACGGAAAAGGCCTGCCATGTATATTGGCGACATTAGCGAAAAAGGGTTGCACCACCTGGTATATGAAGTGGTAGACAATTCAATAGACGAAGCGCTCGGCGGCTATTGCACCAATATAGATGTTACCATAAACGAAGACAACTCCGTCACGGTGGTAGACAATGGCCGTGGCATCCCGGTTGATTACCATGAAAAAGAAGGGAAATCCGCCCTCGAAGTGGTGCTGACAGTCTTGCATGCAGGAGGAAAGTTCGACAAAGGCAGCTATAAAGTTTCCGGCGGGCTACACGGGGTAGGCGTATCCTGCGTAAATGCCCTTTCCATCCTTTTGAGAGCTGAAATTCGCCGTAACGGTAAAATTTATATGCAGGAATACTCCTGCGGCCATGCCAAGACCGAATTGAAAATTATCGGAGAATCCGGTAATACGGGGACGACCATCACGTTCAAACCCGATGATTCCATTTTCACGACAACCGAATATCGTTACGACATACTGGCCACCCGTCTTCGCGAACTCGCTTTTTTAAATGCCGGAGTAACGCTTACATTAACAGACAAAAGAGTTACAAAAGAAGATGGCGCCTATCGAATGGAAACCTTTCTTTCCGATGAGGGGTTGAAAGAGTTTGTCCGTTATATCGACCGCGCAAAAGAGAAACTTATCCCGGATGTGATCCATATTGTTACGGAGAAACAAAATATTCCGGTAGAAGTGGCGATGACGTACAACACTTCTTACAATGAGAGCGTTTATTCCTATGTAAACGACATCAATACGATTGAAGGAGGCACTCACCTTGCCGGTTTCCGGCGCGGATTGACCCGTACATTAAAGAAATATGCGGAAGACTCCAAATTGCTTGAAAAAGCAAAAGTAGAGATACAGGGCGACGACTTCCGCGAAGGATTAACAGCGGTTATTTCCATCAAAGTGGCCGAGCCTCAGTTTGAAGGGCAAACAAAAACCAAATTAGGCAACAGTGAAGTAACCGGCGCCGTAGACCAGGCGGTAGGCGAAGCATTAGGTTATTACCTGGAAGAGCATCCGAAAGAAGCCAAGATAATTGTAGATAAAGTAATTCTGGCAGCGCAAGCCCGTCAGGCAGCCCGTAAAGCAAGGGAACTGGTTCAGCGTAAATCGCCGATGGGCGGCGGAGGGCTTCCCGGCAAATTAGCCGACTGTTCATCCAAAGTGGCTGAGGATTGTGAATTATTCCTCGTCGAAGGAGACTCTGCCGGCGGTACCGCCAAGCAAGGGCGCGACCGGACTTTCCAGGCAATCCTTCCCTTACGCGGTAAAATCCTGAATGTAGAGAAAGCGATGGAGCATAAGATATTCGAAAGCGAAGAAATACAAAACATTTTCAAGGCGATGGGCGTATCGATTGGAACGGAAGACGACCCGAAAGAGCTTAATCTGGCAAAACTCCGTTATCATAAGATTATTATCATGACCGACGCCGACGTGGACGGCAGCCATATCGCTACATTGATCCTGACGTTTTTCTTCCGCAGGATGCGTGCATTAATCGACAATGGATACGTATACCTGGCAACCCCTCCTTTATATCTGTGTAAAAAAGGGAAAACAGAAGAATATTGCTGGACAGAGCAGCAACGCCAATTATTCATCGATAAATACGGAAGCGGCAGCGAAGCGGGTATACATACACAACGCTACAAAGGTTTGGGAGAGATGAACGACCATCAGCTTTGGGATACAACCATGAATCCCGAAAACCGGACATTGAAGCAGATCACCATCGAAAGCGCCGCGGAAGCCGACCAGATATTCTCCATGTTAATGGGTGAAGAAGTAGCCCCGCGCCGCGAATTTATAGAAGAGAATGCGACCTACGCAAATATAGACGCATAAGATGAATAGAAAAACCCGCCAGCCGGACATAGCCGCCTTGTATAAGGAAGTAGACAGTTTCATCAGCCAAAAAGAACAAGCGCAACCTCCCCGTATAGGAATCTCGGCCAACCGGAAAGACGGGTTTTCCCGTATCGCCGAGACATACGTTCAGGCTGTATTGGAAGCCGGCGGCGCCCCCGTATTGATCCCCGTAATCACAGACGTCAAGGCATTAACGGCTATTATCGCCGGATTAGACGGGCTGCTTATGAGTGGAGGCGGCGATATAAATCCTCTTTATCTGGGAGAGGAGCCTATCCCCCAGCTACAAGATGTGGATTCTATCCGCGACGAATACGATTTGGTTATCCTCCGGCTCGCGTTTAACCATCAACTTCCCATCATGGGTATTTGCCGGGGGCATCAGTTAATCAACGCGGCTTTTGGCGGCGGGCTTTACCAGGATATTTATTCGCAAAACAAAGACAAGCTGATAAAACATAGCCAGACATTGGCGCGTGAATTACCTTCCCACTCGGTTATTCTATCTGAAGGCAAAACCAAATTACGCTCTATCTTAAAGCAGGAGACTATCCTTGTTAATTCATTCCACCATCAGGCCATAACAGAAACAGCCCCGGAATTTATCCCGGCAGCCATTTCGCCCGATGGTATTAACGAAGGGATGGAGCATCCCGAATATGCCATCTTCAGCGTACAATGGCATCCCGAAGCCATGGCGTCCAGCGGCGATGAGCGCATGTCGGAATTATTCAAATACCATATAGAAGAGGCTCGCCGCTTCCATCGGGCAAAAGAAATCCATCAACGGATCCTTACCGTCGACTCGCATACGGATACGCCCATGCTATTCCCCGGTTCGTTTAATTTGGGAGAAAAAGAAGGGGGAAAGGTAAACCTGCCTTATATGGAAGAAGGGATGATTGATGCAGTCTTCATGGTAGCGTATATCCCACAGGGAAAACGGGACGACGCGTCGCTGCAGGCCGCTGCCGAATATGCCGTTGAACGCCTCGGACAAGTGAAACGGCAAGAATCTTTACATCCGGAACGTATGGCGATTGCTTATACCCCCAACGACCTGATCCGGTTAAAACATCAACATAAAAAAGCCGTCTTCTTAGGAATAGAAAACGGCTACGCCCTCGGGAAAGACCTGTCCAACCTGTCCCGTTTCAAAGAAATGGGCGTTTCTTATATCACCCTCTGCCACAATGGGAGTAACGACATTTGCGATTCGGCAAGAGGAGAACCGGAATGGGGCGGGCTTAGCCCGTTTGGAAAAGAAGCAGTCAGGGAAATGAACCGGCTGGGAATTATGATTGATATTTCCCATGCGGCCGAAAGTACTTTCTTTGACGTGTTAAAAGAAAGCAGGACGCCTGTTATTGCATCCCACTCATCCGTAAGAACCCTTTGCGACCATCCCCGCAATTTATCAGACAAACAGATACAGGCGCTGGCGGAAAAGGGAGGCGTTATCCAGATATGCCTGTACAAAGGGTTCATCAACAAAGACGAAGAAAAAGCGTCTTTAAGCGATGCAATCCGCCACATTGATTATATCGTTCAATCGGCAGGAATAGACTATGTGGGAATTGGTTCCGATTTCGACGGCGACGGCGAACTTATCGGATGCAGGGCAAGTAATGAATTAATCAATATTACGGTTAAATTGCTTGAAGCGGGATATAGCGAACAGGATATAGCGAAAATATGGGGAGGCAATTTACTGCGCGTCATGAATGTCGTGCAATCGGCTGCTCATTGACGGCCCCATTCGTCGGCGAACCTGTCAAGTTCTTCATACCATTCCACGCCAAATTTACGGATCAGCGGTTCTTTCAGGAATTTATACAGTGGAAGGCCTTCCTTCCGTCCCAACGTTTCGCCGGACTTGCAAATCTTCCAGCGATGATAATTCACCGCTTGAAAGGTGTCATAGCGGGAAACGCGGATGGGGTATAACCGGCAGGAAATCGGCTTTTGAATCATCGTACGCCCTTCCCTGTATGCTTTTTCTATCGTGCATTGACAGATACCTTTTTCGTCATAACAGGTAAAGACGCAGTCTTTTTCTCCCACAATGGAAACAACGTCGTCTCCGTCCGGGTCGATATAAGCGACGCTCTGTTGGCTGACGACCTCCTGCGCTTCGGAAGAAAGGCTGTCCCAAACGACAGGCAATACGTCAAGCATGTCCTTCAACTCCCCTTTTTCCAACGGAGCGCCCGAAGCGCCTTCCGCAAAACAGCAAGCCCCCTTGCACGCCGAAAGATTGCATATAAACTTGCTTTCTATAACATCAAAACTAACTAATGTATCGCCAATTTGAATCATTCCGCAAAATTAGTCAAAAAAAAATCATCCGGCCATTTTCATCCGGTCAATCAAACCGTTTGGTATATCCGTGACAGTAAGGCAAGGCGCCTTTTCGCGTATAATAATCCTGATGATACTCCTCGGCAGGCCAGAAGGTGGCGGCCGGCGTTAACCGGGTTGCCGCTTTATATCCTTTCGCTTTTAGCAGGGCAATCAGTTTTTCGGCGATTTGTTTTTGTTCCGGGGTCGAATAAAAGACTTCCGAACGATATTGTTCGCCCACATCAGGCCCCTGACGATTTACCTGCGCGGGGTCGTGTATCTCAAAAAAACGTTTGGCAATTGTTTCATAATCCGTTTTCCGCGAATCATACGTTATCCGTACCGCTTCGGCATGGCCTGTTGTGCCGGTACAAACTTCCTCATATGTCGGATTTTCCTTTGTTCCGCCTGTATAACCGGACTCAACACGTATCACCCCGGGAAGCTTTTTCATATAATATTCCACTCCCCAGAAACAACCACCGGCGAATATCGCCGTATCCATATCATTTGACTGTACCATTGTCTACCTTTTTTCCGTGTAAATATAAGCAACAATACCAGGGCAACCGCATCAAAACAATTAAAAAGTGTTAGGGTGATTAACCTGTTCAAGAATAACCGCATGCGAATCATTATGGCTTTATTTATACTGTGCGCAATGCGCAAAACTACCCCGCGAAGTATAATTATTTTGATGCGGTTGCCCTGATTGCAGACGTCAAACCGGCATTACCATATCCGTCGTCTTTGGATTTAATACTGTTAATTGTAGAATGACAGCAACCAGTACGGTAACAATCATACTGATAAAAACTAAATTTACGTATCCCGAATCCAACGCTTTACCTAATTCATTTGTAATTATGGCGCCTGCCGATATACCTGCCAGATTCATTATACCATAGCCTGTCGCACGATAACGGGAAGGAACAAACTGGCAGAGAATCGGCATATTATTAACGTCGAAAACGCCAAAACCCAATCCAAAAAGAATGGCTCCGGTTATTATCATTCCAATGCCACTGCCATACCCGATCAGAAATAAGGCAGGAATTGTAAATGCCAGGCCTATAGCTCCTGTATAAATACGTCCTTTCAAATGAATCTGAACCCAACGGTCAGATAAATATCCTCCTGCTATTACTCCGGCTAAAGACGCTAAAGCTAAAGCCGTTGTCGATAGCGGGCCCGCATGGACCATCTCCATTTGCAGCGATTCGCTAAAAAGTGTTGGCAACCAATTCTTAGTAGCCCAGCCGGATAAACTCGGAGCCGAAAAGTAAAAAAGAATTACCCAGAAAACAATGTTGCTAAATAAAAGGGTCAGGCCTTTAAAGGCTACTCTTACTTCATATTTGAGTGATCCGGTTTGAGTTTTATCAATCGTACAAGTCTTTTTTTCAAACAAAAAAAGAATCAATACTCCACCATATATCAGTCCGATCAATCCAAAAGATTGAAAGGTCGCTTGCCAGGAAAAGCTGTTGGCAACCATTGCGCCGAATCCCCCCAAGGCCTGGCCAAGATAGATACCTGTGGTATGTATTCCGATAGCCAGCGAACGGGTTTTTCCCCTGTGATAATCTGCAATAAGAGAAAGTCCGGCCGGTATATAGAAGGCTTCGCTTACCCCCATAACCGCACGTAACAGATAGAGCTGATCAAAGGTAGAAGCATATCCCATCAGTAATGTGACGGTCGACCACACAAAAAGACTGCCTGTTATCAGCCATTTACGATTCAATCTGTCGGCAATAATACCCGACAGCGGACTCATAAAGGCGTATATCCATAAGAATACTGCCATTAATCGCCCGAAATTAGCTGCTGAAACCAATTCTGTTATATCTTCCATCATCGAAGGCTTCATTGTCGCCAGCATCTGCCTGTCAAGGTAATTTAAAAGCGCGACAAACCATAACAAACCGACTACAATCCAGGGATAAGATTTTCTTTCCGTATCCATCATTTTTTATTACCGATCAGGTCAATATCCAACAGTTCCAAGGCCTTTCTTATTCTCTCGCGATGCTCCGTTCCGAACTTGTTGAATGGAGCTGCCAGAAAATCATTACATATACCCAGTAATGACAAGGCACATTTCACTCCTTTCAGGTAGCTGGAAGCAAAGTTGCCAATGGTATAGATTGAAGAACAGATTTGCATTACATGAGTATGCAGCATGCGTACACGTTCAATATCTTTGTCGCGGGCGGCCCTGTAAAGTTCCACATACAGACGCGGGAACATATTAGCTCCTCCATTTACTCCCCCATTAGCCCCCATCAATACGGCTTCGGCTGTCATTTCTTCAGGGCCTGCGAAAATGGAGAAATCTTTATACTCCCTCATTTCATACATAACAGACTGAAAATAGGCGCCATTAGCAGAGCTATCTTTAAATCCGGCCACGTTAGGATTCTGAGCAATCCTTTTGATCGTATCCGGGGCAAAGGACACTTTCGTGTGAGCCGGCATATTGTAAAGAAATACAGGCAATGGAAGTTGAGGAACCAGATTCTCATAAAATCCGGCTAATTCCGGTTGTCCGGTTGCAAAATAGTATGGAGGAGCAGAGACCAATGCATCCGCTCCAAATTCCAGCGCTGTTTGTGCCAGTTTAATACTGTCGGCCATTGACGTATCCGAGATACCAACAAGAAGAGGAAGTCTTCCTTTAACTATCCGGCTTGTTTGCCTGATCATCCCGGTTCGGAGGGTGAAGCTCAAACTTTGAGCTTCACCTGTTGTTCCAAGAATAAAAATGCCGTGTACTCCTCCCTGGATTACATGTTCGATAAGACGTTCCAGTCCTTCGATATCCAAGTGATTAGCGTCAATTAACGGCGTTACCAGGGGCGGTATGATACCAAATAAAGGCTTTTTCATTTAAAGACTTTTCATTATTATGGATATACGAACTGTATTCAACTTAGTTGAATTTCAGTTTTACATATTTAATATTCTTCCGGTTGTATGTATAAACGATATGAATATTACCTTCCCTGTCCTGTATAATGGCGGGATAGCTGAACTCTCCCGACGGTTGATCTTCGAGGTCGATTAGCTTTTCCCAAATCTTTCCATTATATGAACCTGCTATAGCCAGCTTGTTGCGGCCTTCTGTTACAGGGTTGTATACGATGAGCTGCAAATTGCCGGACAGCGTTACGGCGTCTGTGCCCGAATTATTATTGGGTAATTCCGAAGGCAGAAGTTCAGACCATGTTTTACCATTGTCTCTCGACCAGGATTCGACTACATGCCTGTTCCTGCTGCGGCAAAGTATTTGCAACGAGCCGTCCTGGTAGAATAAAACGGAAGGCTGGATAGCGTCGAACGTATTATTGTCTATCTCAATCTTTTCCCAGTTTGTAAGGTCTTGATCCGACATTTCCATATAGACATTCCATTTTCCAACAATCTCTATACTTGCAGGGTAAAGTATTTTACCTCCGGGAATAATAACCGGTTTGTTTTTGACCGGGCCAAGGCATCCCCGCGGGATCGCTTTGCTTGCAGACCATGTTTTCCCTTCGTCTGTTGATATTTTGTATTCCCCCCACCAGGTACTTGGGCTTGGCCCTACTTTAAAATAAAGAATCAAATCTCCATTTTCACGTTTAAACAGAACCGGGTTCCAGCAAGGGTATCTGACAGACTCACTTTGTACGCCATCCGCTACCATTACCGGATCGCTCCATTTGCCATCTTTCCATTCAGACGTGTAAATACAAACGTCAGGATGTCTTTCATAACTACCTCCAAACCATGCGACCAGTAAACCGTCATTTGTCTCGACAATGGTTGATGCATGCGCAGAAGGTACGGAAGCCGGTTCTTTAATGATCTCCGAATGAACGATAACAGGCTTGATAGCGCGAAGTTTCTCCCTTTCCGTTTGTTCGGACAGCAACTTCTTGGCTGATAACGGGCCTGCGACGAATGCCAGCAGCCACAATAATACGATGGTTCTATTTTTCAGATTCATATTTATTTTGTATAACCTGGATTTTGTCCTAAATCAATTCCTAAATTGGCGTCAATTGCCGATTGGGGTATTGGCCATAAGCCCTGATAATCCTGAACCGTATTTCTCCAGTCTTCCATCAAACCGTATTTTTTCACTCTTTCCACCAGAACGCCCATTCTGATAAGCGTCCGGCGCCGCGGTTCTTCAAATAATAATTCCCGGGATCTTTCATCAAGAATGAAATCCAGGTTCACCTGACTGGGATGTACAGGCGCTGCATGCGCGCGATTCCGAACCGCGTTAATATCATCTGCCGCCTCCTGGAGCTGATTGTTTTTGAAATAGGCTTCAGCCCGGAGAAGGTATGTTTCGGCGAGGCGATATACATAAACATCATCGGATATCTGGCCTGACGTATTATTGCTGTTCCAGGGAAGGCCTTCAATTTTTCTTGGATAAGCATACAGCAACCTCAATGTATCCTCTGCATTTGTTAAAGGAGGAATTTCCTGCCCGTAATAAGCCGAATTGGGATTGTTATAATAAAACGTACGGCGCATATTAAATTCCGAATTTCGAATATCATCCGGATCGTCCCAAACCGTATAAAGAGAATACACCGTTCCTCTGACACGTCCCACTCCGCGTCCCAGCATATCTGTAGCCACATTGGAGTAGCCATCCGGAGATACTATCTTTGTCTGGAAGGGTCCGCAATTGCGAACGCTTTGGTTTCCGCCGACAGAGCCTCCTCCTCCCGGCGTAAGAGGTTCAATTTGCCATACATAAATAGCCTCTTTATTCTCCGGGCTGTTAAAATTGCCATTTTCAAAAAGGTCTGAGAACACATCGCCCGGTTGACTGGACGAGCTGCCAAAGCGTTCCTTCATTAAATGGTAAATCCCTGAATTTATAACATTTGATGCACTTGCTATGGCTTCTTCGTATAAACCAAGGCTAATATTTACTTCTGTGAGTAAATGATCGGCTGCGGCCTTAACGATTCGTCCTTTTTGCGCCACGGCAGCCGGCAGCCATTTAGAAGCAAAGTCAAGATCGTTTTTAGCAAACGCATAGACTTCTTCCCGGGAAGCGCGAACGTAATCATACTTTGGCGCATTCAGGATAGAATCGACGACAGGAACCCCTCCATAAAGGTTCGCCAGGAGATTATACGTATATCCTCTAAAGAAGCGGGCTTCGGCAATTACGGCATTCTTTTCGGCTTCGCTTTCCCATATATGGCTTAATTCCGGTTTATTAGCATAAACAATGATATTATTTGCCAGCGGGATCACTTTAGTATATGCCCAAACCCAGTTCGTTTTAACTTCGGGCGTATTAGGCGTTAGATATGAAATCCAGTTCCGATAGGTGAAATACTCTGCTCCAGCATCTTCTCCAATATCGGTTCCGGGAAAGTTTGTAATAAAAAAGGTATTATCATTCTGAGCATATTCTTCTCTTGCCGACCGTACCAAACCTGTGAGATAAGACTCAAAGCCATTTTTTGAAACCAGCGTATTTTCGGCGCTTAGCGAAGATAAAGGCACTTCATCCAGAAAATCGCCGGAACAGGAACAGCATATCCCGGCCAGCAGAACGAAAACCATAGAGATGTTCCGTTTTCTTACCTGTTTGTATATTAATTTATTTTCCATAATTTCTTTTGATTTTTAAATTGATTAAAATGAAATATTCATCCCGACAGCATACGTACGCGGCATTGGAAATGACATATCGTACCCCTGTTCATCAGCATAGTCGCCTCCATTTTCAGGATCTGCTCCCAGCCAGTTTGTCAAAGTTACTACATTTTTTGCGCTGACGTACACACGCAGCCCTGAAATATGAATTTTATCCAGGAATGTTCTGTCAAATTCATACGCCAAAGCAACATCCTTTACTCTTAGAAAATCACGGCTCGAATACCAACTGGTCTTCAATGGATTGCTGTAATCCAGCGAAGGCCTTGTGGTGGATTTATTCTCTTTAGTCCACCAACCCACATCGATTGAGCCAAAACTTCTCCCGGGCGCCAGAGGGTTGATCAAATTAAATTTCGCATTCCAGTTCAGCATCGAGATTAACGATACCGACAGGGAGAAGTTTTTATATTCAAAATTGTTCCGCAAATACATCTGATATTCAGGAACGCCTCCCGAACCAACTACAGTCCGGTCTTTTGAGTCAATTATTCCATTGTTGTCCATATCTTTTACTCTTACAAATCCAGGCTTCGAACCCGCCGGAATATCTGTGTCGTTCTCCTGATAAATACCATCGTATACATAATCATAATATGAATTTATCGGTTTCCCGATAAACCAGTTGTTCTCGATATCATCGTCTTCTTTCCCGTCATTATTCAAATCCTGTCCATACAAATGGACTATCTTATTGCGATTATACGTTAATGAGAAATCGCTCGACCATCTAAAATCAGGAGATTTACTGTTGACAGAATGCAGCGCTATTTCAATGCCTCGATTGTTTGTCTGCCCAATATTGGAAAAGATAGAAGTATAGCCATTCATTACGGGAATAGACCTTTCAACCAGCAGGTCTTTTGTGTCGCTGTTATAAAACTCCAGCGTGCCGCCAAACCGATTGTTGAACAATTCAAAATCAACGGCAATATTTTGTGAAGCCGTATTTTCCCATCTCAGATTTTCATTGCCTAATGTAGAAGTAACAATTCCTATACTGGTAGCTCCACCATCGCCAAACACGTATCTTGTCATATCCGACAAGCCAAGCGACTGATAAGGAGAGATAGCCTGATTCCCCACTGAACCATAAGACGCCCTCAACTTAAGCAAGTCAATAAAGCGGAACTTCTTCATAAAAGATTCTTCAGACAGGATCCACGCTAACGAACCGGAAGGGAATGTGGCATATTTATTGTTTTTCGCAAAGACGGAACTGCCATCCCGCCTGGTTGTAAACGTCAGCAGATAGCGATTTTTCAGTCGATAGTTTACGCGCCCCATATAAGATATTCCTTCTGTTACGTAAGCATTCGACGTATTTGTCAGCGTAGAGCCAAACTGGAGAGCGTTATATCCGAGTCCTTCCACATTCAACCGTTCGGCGCTTGCAGTTACGGATTCAAAGCCTGAATGATTCCGGCTGTAAAGAAACGTGAGATCAAGAGAGTGGTCTTCGCCGACCGTTTTCTTCCAGGTCAGAATATTTTCACATTCCCACATAAACTCACGCTGATTGAACTTGCTGGCGCCTGTCATGTTGTTGTCCCTGTATTTGTCTTGCCTGACGTAATTGTAATTATGCCTCCAGCGAACGTTTGGCGAATAGTTTACCCTGAGGTTTAATCCTTTAATGAAAGGGATACCGATATCTAAATAGAGATTGCCGAACAAATTCTCGCTGATTTCTTCGTTCCCGGTCAACATGGCGCTATACAGCGGGTTGGTTCCCGCCTGCTCTTCCTCTACCGAATATTGAGCAGGGTCGCCATCCGGATGATAGAAAGTCGAGTACGGGCTTGCCCGGTAAGCGTCGCTTACGCTTGCTTCCTTCCCCGATAAATCCCTGTTTGAATAAGTCGCATCCAGTCCGACAGAAAGCCAGTCGGCGATCCGGCTTCCCACATTTGCCCTGAAAGTAGTGCGGGACTGATTATCATTATATATTAATCCTTTATCATCAGTATACGATCCCGACAAATAACAGGTAATATACTTTGTGTTGGCCGAAATGCTTATGTCAACCGTATTCATCCTTGCGTTTTGAGAAATAACGTCCCAGGCATTACGGGAAATCCCATTCGCGTAATTACCCGCTTCCGAGACAGTCAGATAGTCGGCGGCGTTCGCAGGAACAGCTTCCAGTCCCTGCTGTTCCCTCCAGTTTAATTTTCTTTCGACGTAGCGCTCAGGAGAGAGAAGTTTGAGCTGATTACCCGGATTTGACGCAGCCGTAAAAAAACCAACCCTGACGGCAGGCTTCTCCGCAGTACCTTTTTTCGTTTGAATCAGGATTACTCCGTTTGCAGCTTTCGAACCGTATACCGTCGCCGAGCTGGCGTCTTTCAACACATCTACCGTTTCAATGTCCTGCGGGTTAATATCGGACAAACTTCCCTGGAAAATAACGCCATCCAGCACAATCAAAGGCGTATTGCCGCCGCTTAACGAATTTTGCCCTCTTATCAGCAAGGTTCCGTCCTGCCCCGGCCGGCCATCTCCAATAAACAAAATACCGGGAACGCTGCCAAGGGACTGGGCAATATTCGTGTTGGGCAAATCCCTTCCCGCCTCGGCTACTTTAACGCTGGAAATAGAACCCGACACAAACCGTTTCGACTGCGTGCCATAACCGATAGACACGACTTCATCCAGGCTGATCGCATCCTCTTCCAGCCTGACGTTGATATTCGTTTTCCCCGCAATCCGCAGTTTCCGGGGTTTCATTCCCAGATAAGAAAAAACCAGGGTGGCGTCTGCCGGTACATTTTCAAGAAAATAGTTGCCGTTCATATCCGTAACGGTCCCTGTCGCCGTCCCGTCTATTACGACACTGGCTCCAATAATCAGTTCTCCATTTTCCCCTTCCACGCGCCCGGTTATTTTTTTAACCCCCACGTCTTCCGGCAGGCTTTTCTGCCTGTCTGCAATAACAATTGATTTGGCAGACACTATACTATATACCAGATTTCTGCCTTCCAGCGCCTTATCAAGTACGGACTGTACGGAAGCATCCGGTTGAAAAATCGAAATATTCCTCAATGAATCAATCATTATATTCCGGTAAGAAAAACGGTAAGTCGTCTGTTCCTCAATCAAATTAAACACTTCCTTCAGCGAAGCGTTCTGCAAGTTTACGGTTACTCTCTGCTCCTGCGCATACAGATGAACGCAGCAAAGGAGCAGGAACAACGTCAGCCAGTTGAATTTCATAAAATTAAAATGTCTCTCCATGTCGATTAATTTAAGTGATTACTAAACCGCCGCTCAGGGGCAGGCCTTGTAAAGAAAGACAAGCCCCATTAAAAATAGTACCGAAAGAAATCAGTGTTTAACAACATATCCCCGCCCCTCAGTTATGATTCCCCCAAAGCGCCAAAGCGCGAAGACACGAAGACACGAAGACACGAAAGCGCCCCGTTGTTTCCCCCAGTCTTCTCAACAGCATGAAACAATTTACAACCCACCGCCGTCCCGCCAAGCCACAGGGAGAGGGGGTGGGCGTGCCCCTCCCTGCGGTCGGGTCGGGCTGTCCGCTCCAAGTCCTCGCTCGCCTCCGGCTCCCTGCGGGCTTTCCGCTGCCATCCCTCACGCAACGTCCCCCCTCATTCTTTCCCGGAAAGGCCCCCGCCGCCGGATTTTTGCTCTCGCCGCCGTTCAGTTAAGCCCCTGGGCGTGCCCCTCCATCCGGTCGGGTCGGGCTGTCCGCTCCAAGTCCTCGCTCGCCTCCGGCTCCCTGCGGGCTTTCCGCTACCATCACGCAAAGTCCCCCCTCATTCTTTCCCGGAAAGGCCCCCAAACTGCCGGATTGCAGGTCTCTCACTGAGTGATGGACGCCCAAATCATCTGATTGTCGATCCATCACTCAGTGATGACTGCCCAAATCGTCTGATTGTCGATCCATCACTCAGTGATGACTGCCCAAATCGTCTCATTCTCGATTTCTCACTGAGTGATGACTGCCCAAATCGTCTCATTCTCGATTTCTCACTGAGTGATGACTGCCCAAATCGTCTCATTCTTGATCCATCACTCAGTGATGACTGCTCAAATCGTCTCATTGTCGATCCATCACTCAGTGATGGGCGCTCAAATCGTCTCATTGTCGATCCATCACTGAGTGATGACTGCCCAAATCGTCTCATTGTCGATCCATCACTGAGTGATGATTACTCAAATCGTCTGATTGTTGATTTCTCACTGAGTGATGGATGTCCAAATCGCCTGATTGTTGATTTCTCACTGAGTGATGGATGTCCAAACTGCTGGATTGTCGGTTTCTCACTGAGTGATGGGCGCTCAAATCGCTTGATTTTCGATTTCTCACTGAGTGATGACTGCCCAAATCGTCTCATTCTCGATTTCTCACTCAGTGATGACTGCCCAAATCGTCTCATTTTCGATTTCTCACTGAGTGATGGATGTCCAAATCGTCTGATTTTCGATTCCTCACTGAGTGATGGATGTTCAAATCGCCGGATTGTCGATTTCTCACTGAGTGATGGATGTCCAAATCGTCTGATTGTCGATTTCTCACTGAGTGATGGATGTCCAAATCGTCTGATTGTCGATTTCTCACTGAGTGATGGATGTCCAAATCGCCGGATTGTTGATTTCTCACTGAGTGATGGATGTCCAAACCGCCGGATTGTTAATTCCTCACTGAGTGATGGATGTTCAAACCGCCAGATTGTCGGTTTCTCACTGAGTGATGGATGCTCAAATCGCTGGATTGTCGATTTCTCACTGAGTGATGGATATCCAAATCGCCGAATTGTCGATTCATTACTGAGTGATGGATGTTCAAATCGCCGAATTTTCGATTCATTACTGAGTGATGGATATCCAAATCGCCGGATTGTCGATTCATTACTGAGTGATGGATGTTCAAATCGCCGGATTGTCGATTCATTACTGAGTGATGGATATTCAAACCGTCGGATTGTCGATTTCTCACTGAGTGATGGATGTTCAAACCGCCGGATTTTCGGTTTCTCACCGAGTGATGGATATTCAAACCGCTGGATTGTTGATTTTTCACTGAGTGATGGGTGCTCGAACCGCTGGATTGTCGATTCATCACTGAGTGATGGATATCCAAACTGCTGGATTGTCGGTTTCTCACTGAGTGATGGGCGCTCGAACCACTGGATTGTCGATTCATCATTGAGTGATGGATGTCCAAACTGCTGGATTGTCAGTTTCTCACTGAGTGATGGATGTTCAAACCGCCGGATTTTCGGTTTCTCACCGAGTGATGGATATTCAAACCGCTGGATTGTTGATTTTTCACTGAGTGATGGGCGCTCGAACCACTGGATTGTCG
>JAITRG010000166.1 GCA_031288515.1 Tannerellaceae bacterium | reverse complement strand
GCCCCTTCTTTGTGTTCTTGACTGCAAAATTAGCCGGAAATATTTATTTTTCCTAATTTTATATCTGTTTTATTTTCAATTCTTTATACCTTAATTTTTTTTCTCGCTGAATCGCTGTATATTAAATCTCCCGTTTATATTTCCGACAAATTTCACTATGCTCAAAATAATGTTTACTCGCTTGGTTTAAGATTTCAGTCAATCAGTAAACATGCGATTAACTGTGAAACCGGCGTTACTTACATGGACGGTTTTGCTAAAATCACCGGTAATTCATTGAGAAATAGTCGTGTGAATGCAGATGCAAAATTAATTTATAAAAAGGGGAATATTCAGACCGAATTTGGTTACCTGATATTTTATGATAAAATCGTAAATCAGGAATATATAAGACAAAGCCTTAAATTGAAAGCCGACTATACAATAAAGAAACTTACCTTGAGTATAGAAGGAGACAATATTGAAAATATTTTCGGCGTTTTTGATAATACCGCTTATAATACAAGGTATTCTATCTTAAATGGTATCACTCAAATAACGGTTTTAAACGAAGCCTTGAGTTATGCGATACTTAAACTGAAATATAATTTTTAACTATATATGACCATGCAAAAAAAGATTAATTTAATTTGTTTGTTATCACTCCTATCTATTAGTATTGCTTTTGGACAGACAGGAAGTGAAATTATTAAAGTTTCGTATGAAAGCACGCCATTGTCGCCATCCATGCTTTCAATAATGAAAAACCAGGTTCCCGATCCGGAACAATTAAAGGGTTTTGTTGATGTGTTACAAAGACATAAAGGATATTATTCTTTGTACATTGATAACAAGACCCATGAATCGCTGTTTGTTCTGGATTCGTTACATTCCGAACCCGGCGTATCATCGTCGGGACAAATAGAATTTGCTTACACTAATTCCGATGGAGAAATGATTGTTAAAGAATCATTCATGAAATCCACTATTATTATTAAAGATAAACTGTCTGATATAGAGTGGGATATATCGGACGAGACGAAGGCCGTTAACGAGCGTAACTGCCAGAATGCAACAATTAAGAACGGCCCCGAAATATCCGTTTGGTTCTCATCGGAAATTTCAACAAACAGAGGACCGGGATATTTTCAAGGTCTTTTCGGACTTGTATTTGAAGCAGACGATTTTTTCAGTACAACTTATGTTACGGAAGTTAAAAACATCGAAAAATCGAAGCTTATTGACGAATTATTCGAGAAATACAAACAAGCGCCTGACGGCAAAGTATATTCGTTGCAAGAGTTCTTTTTGTTGAAACAAAATTTTATAAAGACATTAAAACCGGAGCAATGAATTGAAAAGATTGACGGCTATGCGTTTCAGCTTTCTTTTAGTCAAAAATACAGGCCGACGAAAGGGAAAAAAACCATTACGACGTCTTTACCAAACCATTATGAAGACTTTTAAAAACCATTATGATGTCTTCGGTAAACCAATATAATGGTTTGCTAAAGACATCATATTCTTTTTTTTATGAAATAAATACCTCTTCCTCTGTTTCCGGCTGAAAGAAAGCTGAAGGGTCTTCCTTTTCAGGATTTCATTCTGTAAACCAATCATATGTATCAAAACGGAAAGCTGAAAGGAGAGGCGGCTGTATCGGCTATGCTTTCGAGAGCTTCGCCGGCCCCCCATAGACGCAACAGTGAGCCTCTCCGATTGGAGCAGGGACGTACAGTTTTATCCGAGTGCGGGATTCTATGTTTAATTGAAAGTTGAAAATGAAAGATATATTCATACATTTGCAAACAAAATAATTTTCAATTCATTAAAGTATGTTACCCCGGATAGTAGACTTCCTCAGAGACTTGGAAAAAAACAACGACCGTATTTGGTTCCAGGAGAATAAAGAACGTTATGAAACGGTGCGCAAAGCGTATCTCGCCATTGTACAGCAATTGATAAACCGTATTTCTTTGTTCGATCCCGATATTGCCGGGCTCGAAGCAAAAGACTGCGTATTCCGTATCTACCGGGATATCCGCTTCTCGCCCAATAAACTTCCCTATAAGAACTACTTTGGGGCTTACATGGCTCCCGGAGGCAGGAAAAGCCTGAAAAGCGGTTATTATTTCCATCTCGAACCCGGCAACAGCCTGCTATCAGGAGGCTTATGGATGCCCGACCCCAAACTGTTGAAAATAATACGCAAAGATATTTACAGCCAGTTAGACGAATTTGTCGCTATCCTGGAAGAGCCTTCTTTCAAAGCCATCTATCCCGGGCTGGAAGGCGAAACGTTGAAACGTAACCCGGAAGGATATCCGCCCAGCTTCCCGCATGATGATATTATCCGGCATAAAGATTTCTGCGTAATGGCTGTTAAACCCGACAGCTTCTTTTCTCAAAAGAACTGGCAGGACGAAACAGTTGCCGCTTACGAAAAGCTGTTGCCCTTCAACCGCTTCCTTAATTATACGGTAGAAGAATATCTGGGAGAGGCTTAACGCCGTTTTCTGTTATAAAAACAAAATATTACTTGTTTGATCAGGAAAATATGTTAAAATAAAACAATCATAGTAGTATGTATTGCATAGTACACAGGTAATACATATATTTGTGCCGTAAAACAATAAACAATGAATGCAGAGAACGTAAAATCACAAATGAGGAAGGGGGCGCTGGAATACTGTATCCTCTTACTCCTGAAGAAGGAAGCGGCTTACACCTCTGACATTATACAGAAGTTGCAGGAAGCTAAACTGATTGTTGTAGAAGGCACTTTATATCCCCTTTTAACAAGACTGAAGAACAGCGAATTGTTGAGTTATCAGTGGATAGAATCTACGCAAGGGCCGCCGCGTAAATATTACAAGCTTACCGAAAAGGGAGAAATCTTTCTGAATGAACTTGAAATATCATGGCAGGAACTAAATGATACGATAAACCACATTAGAAACAATTAATCCCAGATAAAACAATGAAAAAGACACTTACGGTTAATTTAGGAGGTACTGTTTTCCACATTGATGAAGACGCATACCAATTATTGGATAAATACTTGTCTAACTTACGGATTCATTTCGGCAAAGAAGAGGGAACCGATGAAATTATGAGCGATTTTGAACTTCGTATCTCTGAAATATTAAATGAACGTGTGCGTTTGGGCAACGAAGTGATTACGATTGAACATGTAGAAAGCGTTATTAAACGTATGGGAAAAGTAGAAGAGTTGTTCGACGAAGAACCGGTTTCTTCCGCCGGATACAAGCAAACGCACCATACGGCAGACGAAGCGGGGAAAGAGCGGGTGAGCAGGCGCCTTTTCCGTAATCCGGACGACCGTATACTGGGAGGCGTTTGCGGAGGCTTGGCCGCTTATCTGGGTTGGGATCCTACGCCCGCAAGGTTGCTAATCTTTTTATTGATGTTTTTCTTTGGTATTATCATCCCGATTTATTTTATTCTCTGGCTGATTATACCGATGGCGCACACGGCTACCGAAAAGCTTCAGATGCGTGGCGAAAGCATTACGGTAGAAAATATCGGGAAAACCGTTACCGACGGTTTTGAACGGGTAAGCAGTAATGTAAACGACTATATCAGTTCGGGCAAGCCGCGGACAGCGCTTCAAAGAATAGCAGACGGTCTGGTTGATATCTTAGGGGCTATCCTTAAAGTAGTTGCCGTATTAATAGGAATCATCTTATTCCCTCCGCTTTTGTTTGTGTTGTTTATCATGTTCATTGTGATAATCGCCTTAGTTGCCGGGGGAGTAGGCGGGGGATTCGGATTATTATATCATCTGATGCCTTCTGCCGATTGGAATATGCTGAACCAATATCCCGAATGGACGCTACTTATTGCCGGTATATGTACGGTATTATTGATAGGAATCCCGGTTATCTCTATCCTGTATGCCGTTTGCAGCCGGATATTCAAGTTCAAACCATTGCCCGATGGCGTAAAATGGGCTTTGCTGGCATTCTGGTTTATAGCCCTGATATTGAATATATTCTTTGTCGTACGATACGGTATTCCGTTCTGGGGAGATTTGAACCATTGGCATTGGACGCCTTCCTGCTGGCGAAATATCGTACAAATGTTACAAGTTTAAGCGGATATGAATATATTAAAGCGAACCAAAAAAAAGGCCACTCTTCTCAGAGAGGCCTTTTTTCAAGGTTAACAAATTTATGAGTAAAAAAAACTCCTAATAAATTTTAGTTGTTTTGATCCCTGCTAAAAAGCCCTCTATAAAGGCTATCAGAGACTATTGGCAAAGATAGACAGTTTTTATAAATAAAAAACTATCCTCCATTATTTATTTATACTCATTTCTTATTCTTGCGGCTGTTGCGGCTAATTCTTCCTGTGAAGGAACCAGCTTATCCTTGCCGAAATAGATGTCGGATTCTTGCGTTACAGGCACCAGGTGGATATGCGCGTGAGGCACTTCCAGGCCAATAACAGTCAGCCCGATACGTTTACAGGAGATTGCCGCTTTTTGGGCGCAGGCTATCCGTTTGGCAAACGCCATCATCCGGCCTAACGCATCATCGTCAATATCAAAGATATAATCTGTTTCCTTTTTAGGAACCACTAATACATGCCCTGCCGCTACCGGATTGATATCCAGAAACGCAAAGAACTCGTCGCTTTCCGCAATCTTATGGCAGGGTATTTCACCTGCAATGATTCTACTGAACAGACTTGCCATATACAATTTGTTTAAATGGATATATCGATAATTTCGAAACGCATTATTCCGGATGGAACCGTAATATCTACCACGTCGCCCACCTTTTTGCCCATTAATCCTTGCGCAATCGGAGCGCTTACGGCAATTTTCCCTTCTTTCAGGTTTGCTTCCGAATCAGACACTAGCATATAGGTCATCACGGCATTGCTTCGGATGTTTTTAATTTTTACTTTATTGAGTATCTGAACAGCGTCCGTCGATATCCTTGATTCGTCAATCAGGCGGGCATTAGAGAGTAAGCTTTTCAGTTGACCCAGTTTCGTTTCCATAATCCCTTGAGCTTCTTTTGCTGCGTCATATTCTGCATTTTCAGATAAATCGCCTTTATCTCTTGCTTCAGCAATTTGTGCGGAAATTTCCGGTCGCTTCACAGTTTCCAAATAGTTTATTTCGGCTAAAATCTTATTGTAGCCTTCTTCTGTCATATAACTAACAGCCATAACAAATCCTCCTTACTAATTTAATCTATATACTTTTTAAATGTAATAAAAAAAGAATCCCGGCCAATTCATCGACCGGAACTCATACTATTCATAATATTTATTCTCTTCACAAAGGTAAACATATTTATTAATACCGCCAAAATACCAATTCGTGCTTTATAACATACTTCTTCTCTTTTGTCATGGCCCGGTAAGTGTTTTTGTTTTTCTTATTTTTGTGCAGATGAAAAACAATATGGCTCCCGTTGCTGCCAAACAGCGGTTTATTATAGTAGATTTTCTGAGGGGGATTGCTTTGCTGGGTATCGGGATGGCAAATTTTCCCGAGTTTGCATTATATACTTTTCAGAAAGATGAGGTAGTAGAGGCGATGCCTACTGCCGGGATTGATTATGCGGTGAAATGCTTCCTGTATACGTTTATTGACGGTAAGTTTTATACGTTGTTTTCGCTTTTGTTTGGCATTGGCTTCTCTATTATTATTTCTAAGATGAGAGGCAATGGGAGCGGATTATTTTACAGGAGGATGATTTTCCTGTTTTTTATCGGAGTGTTTCACCTTTTGTTTTTATGGGCAGGGGATATTCTGATTTTGTATGCTTTATTAGGGTTGTTATTGCCGTTGTTCACAAAGGTATCGAATAAAAGGCTGCTTGTCTGTTCCGGCGTATTGCTGTTTTTCCCGGTTGTTATCGATACGCTGATCGTATTATCCGGCTACCGGCTGGATTTAGCGGCTCCGGCGATCGATACATCTGTCTATTTTCAGCGAAAGGCGGGAATAACGGACGACAATTTTGGTATATGGCTGCTGGAAGCCGATACCTATCCGGATGTGTTGAAATTTAACTGGCAAGGCTCTTTTATCCGTATACAGGAATTTATTGAGGGGAATCGGGCGTTTAAAGTGTTGGGGTTATTCCTGGTTGGGCTGTATATCGGGCGAAACAGGATATATGCCGATTTAGAGGGGAACCTGTCTCTGTTGAAGAACATTCGCTTTTACGGTTTCCTGATTGCTTTGCCGCTATCTGTTTTGTATGCCTGGAATGCGGTTCATGGCAAGCCTTTGGGAATGATCCTGACGGCTGTTCTGTATGCCGTAAGCGTATTTCCGTTAAGCCTTGCTTATATTTCGGCTATCTGTTTATGGTATCTGAAAAAGAAAGAACGCTTCCTGTTTACTGTTTTGGCTGCTCCGGGGCGCATGGCTCTGACCAATTACATCGGACAATCCGTATTCGGTATGTTTATCTTCTATGGGATTGGGATGGGATGGGGGGCTGCCATTGGTTTGGTATATGTAGAGCTTATCGCGGCAGGAGTGTTTGTTATCCAGATTGTTTACAGTTATATATGGTTGCGCTATTTCCGGTATGGCCCGTTGGAGTGGATGTGGCGGGCGCTTATTTATGGGAAATGGTTGAAAATTTTGAAACAGGATTAAACGAAAGAGGGGGAAAACAGTCCAAATAGCCTGCGTACAATGAACAAACACTAATGCCTAAAACATATGGTTAACAAAAAGACAATCAGCAACACTTTTTTTGAAGGCGAACGCCCTTTATTCGCAACAAACAATATCAGGCTTGAACATGTAAAGTTTTATCCCGGAGAATCGGCTGTAAAAGAGTCGAACAACGTAGAAGCATATAAATGCGAATTTATGTGCAAATATCCTTTCTGGCATAATGATAATACGTTGATAGAAGAATGCCTGTTCACTGTATACAGCCGTGCGGCTATCTGGTATTCCAGGAATATACGCATGATTAATACGGTGGTAGACGCCCCCAAGATGTTTCGCGAGACAGATGGCTTGTACCTCGAAAATGTGAAATTGCCCAATGCCGCCGAATGTTGCTGGAATTGCCGTAACATCGAATTTCAGCATGTGGAGGTAAAAGGCGGCGATTACATCTTTATGAACGCCCGGAATATCAAGATAAACGATTTCTGCCTGCAGGGGAATTATTCGTTTCAGGATGCAAAAAACGTAGTGATCCGTAATGCGCGGCTCGACTCGAAAGATGCTTTCTGGAATACGGAGAACGTAACCGTTTACGATTCGACTATAAGCGGCGAATACCTGGGATGGCATTCAAAGAACCTGCGATTGGTGAACTGTACGATTTCGGGTACGCAACCTCTGTGTTACGCTACGGATCTGGTTATGGAGAACTGCAAGATGACAGCGTGCGCCGACTTGTGCTTTGAATACAGCGCCTTGCAAGCCGAAATAAACAGTCCGGTTACAAGTATAAAGAATCCGGGCAAAGGGTCTGTAACGGCCCATCACATCGGCGAAATTATCATCGATGAAAATTGTAAAAACCCGGGAGCATGCGATATTAAGATCATCCAGCAAACAGTCGCAGTATAATGGTATACGATTTTAACGAGATTATCCCCCGCCGGGGAAGCAACTCCTATAAATGGGACACAGCAAAAGAAGAAGGCGTTCTGCCGATGTGGGTGGCAGATATGGATTTCCGCACGGCGCCGCCTGTTATGGAAGCGCTGGAAAAGAGGGCGCAACATGGCGTATTCGGATATACGAAAGTACCGGATACTTACTTTCAGGCAATAGTCGACTGGTTCGACAGAAGGCATCAGACGCTTTTCAAGAAAGAGTGGATACTTTTTACTACGGGGGTGGTACCGGCATTGTCGGCCGTTATAAAGGCGCTGACGGTTCCGGGCGATAAGGTAATTGTGCAGGAGCCTGTGTATAATTGCTTTTTCTCGTCTATCCGCAATAATCAGTGCGAGGCCGTTTCCAATAACCTTATATATAAGGAAGGAACCTGGCGCATAAATTTCGCCGACCTGGAAGCGAAGGCTGCCGACCCTATGACTAAATTATTACTGCTTTGCAGCCCGCATAATCCGGCGGGAAGAGTCTGGACAAGAGAAGAGCTTCTGCAAACCGGACGGATATGCCTCCACAACCATGTAACGGTAATATCCGACGAAATACATTGCGACCTCGTTTATCCGGGGCATACGCATATCCCGTTTGCTTCTTTAGGCGAAGAGTTCTGCTATCATTCCGTTACCTGTACGGCGCCAAGCAAGACATTCAACCTGGCCGGCATTCAAGTGGCCAATATCGTCGCCGCCGATAAAGAGATGCGTAAAAAGATAGATAAGGCGCTCAACATAAACGAGGTTTGCGAAATCAACGCTTTTGCGGCAGAAGCTCTCATTGCCGCCTACAATAAAGGCGAAGCCTGGCTCGAAGCCCTGAAAGTATACCTTTGGGACAACTATACCTGCCTGCTTGATTTCTTTGCGCAACATCTTCCGCAATTGAAAATAGCGCCGCTGGAAGCCACCTACTTAGTCTGGATAGACTGTACGGCGCTGGGCCTGTCTTCGGCAGATGTAGCAAGAATATTACTGAACAAAGAAAAACTCCGGGTAAACGAAGGCCCCCTGTACGGCGCCGACGGCGAAGGCTTTATCCGCCTGAATATTGCCTGCCCGAGGGAATTGTTGCTGAAAGGGCTGGAAAAGATAAGGCATACCTTTGGCAAATGATGTTATTTTTGTACCCGACCCATTTACAGTTTGACTTTATCCGAAGGTTCGCCGCATTTGCAGACAGGGATCAGCTCATTTTTCTTTTATACTGTGCGCGGGACAGTTTTGTGCGCAGTGAGTGCGTGAATGGTCGCTTGCGGATTTAAGGTAATAGACGCCCGCTATCTCATCCCAGGGTATTATACTTCGCGCGGGGTAATTTTGTGCATTGCTTTTTCATCGTCATTGCGGCCTTCCCCTTCTTTGCGAAGAACGAAACAATCCGGCGAATACAAGGCGCCTTGATTGCTTCACTG